>NZ_JBHXCW010000134.1:0-21280 GCF_042725365.1 Lentzea sp. NPDC060358
GGGCACAGCCACCTTCCCAGGCTGTGCCCCGCTTCTCATGCCGCCACAAGGAAAGGAGACGCCTCGTGCTGCCCGCCGACCCGACCACCAGCCTCGAAGACCGCATCGTCCGCAAGCTGCGCTCGGTCGACTACCGCGACTGGCGCGACAAGGTCACCGCCATCGGCGGCTGCGCCCAGCCGATCCGCATGTTCGGCGCCTGGCAACTCCACGACCCGAACGGCAAGGTGCTCGAGCACAAGGGCGGGGACATCATGGTCCCGTGCGGCAACCGCCGACAGAGCGTCTGCCCGGCCTGCTCCGACCGCTACGCCGCCGACGCCTACCACCTCATGCACGCGGGCCTCGCCGGTGGCTCCAAGAACATCCCGGCCACGGTCACCGAGAAGCCCCGCAGCTTCGCCACCCTCACCGCCCCGTCGTTCGGCAAAGTCCACTCCGCACGCCAGAGCAGCCGGGGCAAGACCATCCCGTGCTCGTGCGGCTCCTGGCACCACCCCGACGACCCCCGCATCGGCACCCCGGTCGACCCGGCCACCTACGACTACGTCGGCTCAATCCTCTGGCAGGCCAACGTGGGTGAGCTGTGGGGCAGGTTCATCCGCAACGTCAAACGCGCGTTGATGAAGGCGGCCGGACTGCGCGCCGGCGACTTCAAGAACCATGCCCGTCTGTCCTACGCCAAGGTCGCCGAGTACCAGCGACGCGGCCTCGTGCACTTCCACGGCGTCATCCGCATCGACGGCCCCGACGGACCGCACGACCCGACGCCCCGGTGGGCCACGGCCGAACTGCTGGCGGACGCGATCCACTCGGCCGCCCGCTCGGTCAGCCTGGAGGTCCCCCGCCCGGACGGTGAGGTCCTCGTACTGCGGTGGGGCGATCAGGTCGACTGCCGCTCCATCCGGCCCAGCAACGCCGCTGAGGTCGAGGAGGCCGGAGAGATCAGCGAAGCCCGGCTGGCTGGCTACGTCGCCAAGTACGCGACCAAAGGCACCGGCAAGAGCGAAGCCGCAGACCGGCGCATCCTCTCCGAACTCCACATCGCCCACCTGAAGGTCTCCGACCACCACCGGCGCATGATCCAAACCGCCTGGGACCTCGGCGGTCTCGACGCCTACGAGTCGCTCAATCTGCGCCGCTGGGCGCACATGCTCGGCTTCCGGGGGCACTTCCTGAGCAAGTCCCAGCGCTACAGCACCACCTTCAAAGCCATCCGCGAGGAACGGCACGCCTTCCGCACGCTCGAAGTCCTCGACCGCATGGGCTACGACCCCGACACGGTCACCGTGATCAACGACTGGACGTACACGGGCTCGGGCTACAACACCGACGCCGAACGCACGCTCGCCCTCGCGATCGCAGAGGGCCGCAAGGAACAGCGCCAACGCAAGTTCGAACACGAGGGGGACCAATGGACAGCAGCCTGATCACGGTGCAGGCGGCGGCAGACCTGCTGTCGGTGAGCCGTTGGACGGTCTACCGGCTCATCTGGGACAACGCCGTGAAGTCGGTCCAGATCGGACGTAGCCGCCGCATCGTCAAGGCCTCGCTGGAGGCGTACGTGCAAGAACTCATCGAGGAGGCCGCGTGATGGCCAGGACGACGCTCGCGTCTCCCGATCCCGAGGACGCCAACGGCCGCAAGAAGAACAAGAAGCGCCGCAACGGAGAGGGCCACATCCGGCAGCGCTCAGACGGCCGCTACGAGGCTCAGATCTTCGTCACGACCGGCGATGGCGCACGTAGGCGTGTGAGCATCTACGGCAAGACCTGGGACGAGTGCAACGGCAAGGTGGTTCAGGCTCAGGCCCAGGAACGTCAGGGCCTCCCGGCGATCACCACGACGATGTCGGTCGGCGACTACATGCGGTACTGGCTCAAGGAGGTCGCCGAGCCATCGATCAGGCGGACGACCTACACGACGTACGAGAGTGCCATCCGCCTGCACGTCATCCCCGGCATCGGCAAGCGCAAGCTGAAGGCCCTCCAGCCTGCGCACATCCGCGTGTGGCTGAACAGCCTCCGGACCAAGTGCCAGTGCTGCGCCCAGGAGAAGGACGCCGCTCGTGCCAAGACCAGGACCGGCCGGGCTCGCTGCTGCGCCAAGGCAACGCCGGAGTGCTGCCACGACTACCTGTCGTCGCACTCCCGCCGGCATCTGCTCCGGCTCCTGCGCGCCGCGCTCCAGGACGCGGTGGACGAGAACCTCCTGGCGCGCAACGTCGCCCGCCTGGTGGAGCTGAGCGACGGCGACGGCCATAAGGTGCGCGCGTTCACCCCGGTCGAGGCTCGCAAGGTCCTCACCGTGGCCCGCGACCACCGACTCCACGCGCTCTGGGCGGTGGCGCTTGCGGTCGGGCTGCGCCGGGGTGAAGCGCTCGGGCTCGCCTGGTCCGACGTCGACCTGCTGGCTGGCCGCCTGACAGTGCGCCGGGCGCTCTACCGGGTGGACAAGGAGCTGCGGCTCACCGAGGTCAAGACGGACTCCTCGAACGCCACGATCCCGCTGCCGGCCTCGCTCGTGAAGGCGCTCCGGGAGCACCGCAAGCGGCAGAACGAGGAACGGTTCGAGGCAGGGTCGGCGTGGAAGGACACCGGTCTCGTCTTCACGACCAAGCTCGGCGGCCCGATCGAGCCGCGGAACGTCAACCGGATGTTCGCGGCCCTGTGCAAGAACGCCGAGGTCCGCCAGATCCGCGTTCACGACCTGCGGCACTCCTGCGCGACGCTGCTCTTCGCGATGGGGGTCGATGCGGCGACGGTGCAGCGCATCCTGCGGCACAGCTCGATCACGGTCACGACCGGTACCTACATCGAGGTGATCGAGCGGGTTCAACGGGACGCCCTGGACGGGATGAACGCATTCATCGACTCCGACGACGAATCCAGGAATGAGAGCACGGCGTAGACGGCCGTTGCGGTACCCATTGCGGTAAAAAGGCCGCCTACCATGATCGGTAGACGGCCTTTTTGCTGGTGGAGCTGAGGGGACTCGAACCCCTGACCCTCACACTGCCAGTGTGATGCGCTACCAGCTGCGCCACAGCCCCTTGAAGGTCCACGTTCCCGGGAGGTTTCCCTCTCGTTCTCGTGTGGCAATACCGTACATCACCCGTGCCACAAGATAAAAATCGGGGGTATCCAAACCGCATTCGGGCTGGTAGGACCGGGTGATGACCGCCGCAGAGCCGTTCGACCCCGAGATCGAGTGCATGGCCCCCGAGGCCCGTCGCGAGCTGCAGGAACAGCGCCTGCACCACCTCGTCGACCGCCTCCTGCAGACCGCCAACCTCCAGGGCGACCGGCTGCGGGAAATCGGAGTGACGCGCGGCACAGACGTGAGTCTCGACGAGATCCACCTGCTGCCCACGATCTCCAAGCAGGACCTGTGGGACCACTACCCGTTCGGGCTCCAGCTCGCCCCGCGGGAGGAGATCGTCTGCGTCCACGGGTCGTCGGGGACCGGCGGGCGGCCGACGCTCATCCCCTACACCGCGCGCGACGTCGAGATCTGGGCCGAGGTCATGGCCAGGGCGTTGAGAGGTGCTGGGGCGACGAGGAACTCGATCGTCCACAACGCTTACGGCTACGGGCTTTTCACCGGCGGGCTCGGCGTGCACCACGGTGGCCTGAAGCTGGGGGCGACGGTCATCCCCATGTCGGGCGGCATGACCGAGCGGCAGGTGCGGCTCATCAACGACCTGCGGCCCGACGTGTTGTGCTGCACGCCGTCGTACGCGCTCCGGCTCGCGGACGACCTCGAGGAGACCGGCATCGAGGTCGGTGTCTTCGGCGCCGAGCCGTGGACCGAGGAGATGCGGCAGGAGATCGAACGGCGGCTGGGCATCCGGGCGTTGGACATCTACGGGCTGTCGGAGGTCATCGGGCCCGGGGTGGCGTGCGAGTCCCTTGACTCCGAAGGGCTTCTCAACATCGCCGAGGACCACTTCTTCCCCGAGACCGTGGACGGCGAGCTCGTCTTCACGACGCTCACCAAGACCGGCATGCCGTTGCTGCGGTACCGCACGGGCGACGTGGCCACGTTGCACGAGCCGGCGGGGCGGCGCACGCTGCGCAGGATGAGCAAGCTCAAGGGGCGCAAGGACGACATGCTCGTCATCCGCGGCGTCAACGTGTTCCCCACGGAGATCGAGGCCGTCGTGCTCGACCTCGCGAACAGCCCGCACTACCTCATCGTCGAGGATCGCCGCACGACCACGGCGCAGTTGCACGTCGCCGTCGAGTCCACTCAGGACATCGCAGGGGCGTTGCAGGTGAGGCTCAAGGAACGTCTCGGCGTCACGTGCCGGGTGCACGTCCTCGAACCGGGCAAGCTGCCGCGCACCGAACAGGGGAAAGCACAACGCCTGGCCCGGTGGTCCCAGGGCCAGGCGCCGATCGACGGTCTCACCTAGCCAGGTCGGACAGCCAGTTCTTGTTGTCCAGGTCGACGAGCTTGCCGTTCGCGGCCACGCTCGGGGTGCCGCGGAAGCGACCGGTCTCGGCGTCCTTCAGCACGGGGTCGTTGCTGGTCTTCGACATCAGCTCGTCCAGCTGCGACTTGTAGGTCTGGTTCTGCACGCACGACTCGAAGCCCGCCGAGGTGACGCCGACCTCCTTGCCCAGCTTGATGAGCTGGTCCTTGGTGTAGCCGGCGTCGCCCTCCTCGGGCTGCTTCGCGAAGAGCGCCGCGTGGTAGGCGTTGAACTTGCCGTCGTCGGCCACGCACAGGGCGGCGTTGGCCGACTCGGTCGAGTAGCCCTCGGGCGAGGAGAGGCGGTTCAGCATCGGCAGGATGTGGTAGCGGATCTTGACCTTGCCGTCCTCGACGGCCTTCTTGATGTCCGTGCCGTAGGTCTTCTCGAAGGTGCCGCAGATCGGGCAGAGGAAGTCCTCGTACACGTCGACGGTCACGGTGGCGGAGTCCTTGCCCACCAGCACGGTGCTGCCGTCGCGGACGGCGGGCGCGGAGATCGTGTGGTCGGCCGGGGCGAGCGGGATCGCGTCGGACGTCGAGCTCGACGAGTTCGACTGGAACACGACGTACCCGATCACCGCGATGGCCAGGACGGCCACGACGGCGATGCCCGCGATGACCTTGGTCCGGTCGGAACCACCGCTCGAGCCCCGAGCCTGGGCCACCGCGAGCGCGGCCTGCTTCTTCTTCCGCGCACTGCGCTCTGCTCCACCCACGGCGACGAGGGTAGCGACCCAGACTGAAAGAAAGCTGAGCAGACGATCACGCTTGCGGGTGACTGGGCTTGCCGCCGACCCGTTCCCCCGTCGGGACCTCGGCGCTCTCGTCGAGGCGGCCGCACTCGGGCGCGACGGTGGCGGCCGTGTGCTCTTCCTCATGTGTGGGCAGGGTCTCCGGCGCGACGAACCAGAAGCCCAGCGACAGCAGCAGCGCGGCGCCGGTGACGGCGAACGACGCCTCGAAGCCGAACGAGTCGGCCAGCAGGCCGGTGCACATCGGACCGATGATCGCGCCCAGGTCCGTCACCATCTGGAAGCCCGCGAGCACGGGCCCGCCCTTGCCGCGCGGGCCGATGACGTCGGCCACGACGGCGTTCTGCGGCGGGTTCAGCAGCCCGGCGCCCATACCGGCGATCAACGACGCGGCCATGAACGTCCACAGGTCGCCGGTGAAGCCCATCCCGACCGTCGCGAGGCCGCTGACGGCCAGGCCGGCGATGGCGACGGGCTTGCGGCCGCGGGTGTCGGCGAGCTTGCCCGACACGAACAGCATCGCGGCGTTGCCGGCGGCGAACACCGACATCGAGATGCCCGCGACGGCCGCGCTGTGCTCCAGCGCCTCGATGACGAACACCGGCACGAGCGAGATCCGCACGCCGAACACGGCCCAGCCGTTCGCGAACCCGGACGCCAGCGCCGCGCGGTACGCGCCGTGCTGGACGGCCTCGCGCACCGGCATCGGCACCTCGGTGTTGTTCTTGTCGAGCGCTGTCAACGTCGACTTGCGCAGGAAGAACCAGACCACGAACGCCGCGACGCACAGCAGCAGGCCGTACGAGACGAACGGCACCCACAGCCCGAACGGCACCAGTCCGGCGCCCACGATCGGGCCCGCGATGTTGCCGACGAGGAAGCCCGCCGCCCACAACCCGGACGCCCGGCCGCGCATCGGCGCCGGCGTGATCCGGATCAGCAGCCCCAGGGCGGCCACGGTGAACATCGTCGACCCGACGCCCGCCAGCGCGCGCCACGACAGCATCTCGGCGTAGCTCGTCGAGAACCCGCACATCGCCGTGCCGAGGGCGACGATCAGGATGCCCACGATGTAGACGCGGGGCTCGCCGAACCGGTTGACGAGCCGGCCGCTCATCGGTGCGAACGCCAGCCGGACGAACGCAAAAGCACTGATCAAAGCCGCCACCGCGGTGTGCCCCACACCGAACGACGACGCGTACACCGGCAGCACGGGTGCCACGATCCCGAAACCCACGGCGATGATGAAGCTCGCCGCGACCAGAACCCACACCTCGACCGGCAACCGCTCGCGCACACAGCCTCCCTTAGCCCTGCTAAGGATATGTCACGCGGCAACTAAGTAACTCAGTCGAGCAGCTCATCCACTCTGCGTACATATGCCGTCACCGGATAGGCGGCCACGAAGCCGCACGCCTCGGCGAACCGCTCCCCCGGACCCTCGTCCACCTGCGACGCGACCAGCATCGCGCCGGACGAGCGCAAGACCGAGACCGCGGACACCACCAACGACCGCCCCACGCCCCGACGCCGCCGCGCCGGACGCACCACGCACTGCTCGACCAGTCCCACGCCGCGTTCTCCGAACGACGACACGAACCCGCCGATCCGGTCGCCGTCATCCACCACCAACACCGAACAACGCGGGTCGTCCAATCGATGCCCGAGCCACCGGGAAAGCCGCTCCCGGTTCCCGACCAGCTCGTCGGACAGCAGCTCGACGATGCCGGGCAGGTCCGCGTCCACGGCCCGCCTGACCTCGGGCGACATCGACGACTCGCCCCGGTGGACCACGGTCTGCAGCTCCTCGACGGCGTACCAGCCGGAGTCGTCGGCGATGCCCTCGATCTCGTCCACGGTCGTCGGCGACGCGTACACGACGGCCTCGGCACGGCCCACGTCGGCGAACGTCTGCTCGAGCTGCAGCAGCGTGGACGCGACCTCGACCGACGTCCCGTCGAGCGCGCACGCGAAGTTGCCGGACGGCAGCGGGTTCTCGCGGTTGACCACGACCGCGGCGCACCCGACCCGGCCGACCCTGCCGTAGCGCACCGCGCCGGACGCGAGCCGCGCCCCCTCGACCAGGATCGCGAGCGACCGCGACTGGTAGGGGTCGAGCAGTTCGGGGTCGTCCGGGTCGCGCAACGGGTCCACCAACTCGGCGGTCCTTCCACTGGGCACGGGGGCACCGGGCCGGCCGGTGCGCGGGGAACGTCCCCACAGGACAACCCTGACACACTCGACGGTGTGCACCTGCCCGATCTCCCGGTGAAGTCCGTCCTCCCGCAGCTCCTGGAGCAGCTCCAGGAACACGGCGCGGCCGTCCTGGTCGCTCCTCCGGGAACCGGCAAGACCACGCTCGTCCCGCTGGCGCTCGAGGGGAAGGTCGTCGTCGCCGAACCGCGCCGCATCGCCGCCCGCGCCGCCGCCGCGCGCATGGCGAGCCTGCTCGGCGAACCCGTCGGCCACACCGTGGGCTACGCGGTCCGCGGCGACCGCAAGACCAGCAGGCACACCCGCATCGAGGTGGTGACGAGCGGTCTGCTCGTCCGCCGGCTCCAGCACGACCAGGAGCTCAGGGGCGTCGGCACGGTCCTGCTCGACGAGTGCCACGAACGCCACCTCGACGCCGACCTGCTCCTCACGCTGCTGCTGGACGCCAAGGCGGGCCTGCGGCCGGACCTGCGGCTCCTCGCGACGAGCGCGACCGTTGCGGCGCAACGGCTCTCCGACCTGCTCGGCGGGCCGGTCCTGCACTCCGAGTCGCGGATGTACCCGACGGAAATCACCTACGTCCCGCCGGCCCGCAACGAGCACATCGAGAACACCGTCGCCAGGGCCGTGCACAAGGCACTGTCCGAAGTGGACGGTGACGTCCTCGCGTTCCTGCCGGGCGTGCGGGAGATCAACCGCGTCAGGGGCCTGCTGAACGCGGAGACCGTGGTGCTGCACGGCCAGCTCAAGGCGCAGGTGCAGGACGCCGCCCTCAGGCGCGGCGACCACCAGCGGGTCGTGCTCGCCACGAGCATCGCCGAGTCGAGCCTCACCGTCCCCGGTGTCCGCGCGGTCGTCGACGCGGGCCTCGCCCGGGTTCCGCGCGTCGACCACCGCCGGGGCCTCGCCGGTCTCGCCACGATCCGCGTCTCCCAGGCCGTCGCCGAGCAACGCGCCGGCCGCGCGGGACGGGAGGCGCCGGGCCGCGTCTACCGCTGCTGGCCGGAGCACGAGCACTCGACGCTGCCCCGCTACCCGGAACCGGAGATCAAGACCGCCGACCTGACGAGGCTCGCGCTGGAGCTCGCCGTGTGGGGCACCCCGGACGGCAGCGGCCTGAACTGGTGGGACGCCCCGCCGGAGGGCGCGCTCAAGGCCGCGCAGGAGACGCTGGACGCCATCGGCGCACTGGAACCGGACCGCCGCGACCGCATCGCGAACGTCGGCCTGCACCCGCGGCTCGGCCGCGCGCTCATCGACGGCAGCGCCCTCGTCGGCAACCGGACCGCGGCGGAGGTGGTGGCCCTGCTCGACGACAGCACGCACCCCGCCACCAGCGACCTCGCGACCGCCCTGAAGTCACCGGGGAAGTGGCGGCAGGAGATCAAGAAGCTGGAGAAGCTCGGCACGAACCCGGCCGGCAGCGGCGACGCCGCGCTGGTGGTCGCGCTCGCCTACCCCGAGCGGCTCGCGAAGCGCCGGTCCAGGAACAGCAGCATCTACCTGATGGCCAACGGCACGGCCGTGGAGCACACCGACTCGCACCACAAGTGGCTCGCGATCGCCATCGCCGACCGCGAGCCGGGCAGCAAGCACGGCCGCGTCCGCCTCGCCGCCCCCGCCGACGAGGAGCTCGCCGTCACCGCCGCCCGCGCCCTCGTGCACACCGAGGACGACATCCGCTGGGGCGGTGACGTGATCGCGAACGAGGTCCGCAAGCTCGGCGCGATCACCCTCGGCGAACGGCCGCTCAACGACCTCGCCAAGGCGCAGCGGGCACTGCGCCTGGGGCTCGAGACCGAGGGTCTGGGGCTGCTCAAGTGGCCCGACAGCGCGCTGCGGCTGCGCGAGCGCCTGGCGTTCCTGCACCGCACCCGCGGCTGGCCGAGCGTCGACGACGAGAGCGTCGTCCGCGCGATCGACCTCGGCAAGGCGAGGAAGCGCTCCGACCTCGCCAAGATCGACACGACCGCGTTGCTGCGCGGCATGCTGCCGTGGCCGGAGGGCGCCGAGCTCGACAAGCTCGCCCCGGAACGCATCGGCCAGGGCAAGGTCGACTACACCCAGGACCAGCCCGTGCTGTCGGTGCGCATCCAGGACGCCATGAAGTGGGCCGACACCCCGCAGATCGCGGGGGTCCCGGTGGTGGTGCACCTGCTCTCCCCCGCCGGGCGCCCCACCGCGGTCACGAGCGACCTGCGGTCGTTCTGGCGCAACGGTTACCTGCGGGTCCGCAGCGAGCTCAAGGGCCGCTACCCGAAGCACCACTGGCCGGAGCGCCCGTGGGACAGGAGCAGGTGAACCGGCGGTGAACCGGCGACGTTGAACTCTTCTGTGGGGCACATCGCCATCTTCCTGATGCCCGAACGCGGTCACGTCCTGCCGGCACTCGGGCTGATCGCCGAACTGGTGCGCCGCGGCCACCGGGTGAGCGTGCCCGCCACGGCCGGGTTCACCGCCGCGGTCACCGAGTGCGGTGCGACGCCGATCCCCTGTGCCACAACGCTTCCCCGTGACCTGCCCGCGTCGTTGTTCGACGCCGCGAAGCTCGCGCTCACCGAGGCGCGGGCGGTGGCGCCGCGGCTCGAGGAGGTCTTCCGCGACGACCGCCCGGACCTCGTGCTGTGGGACGTCGCGGCGTGGGCGGGCGGTGTCGTCGCGCACCGGCTCGGCGTGCCGGACGTGGTGCTGGAGCCGTTCCTGACCAGCAACGCGCACTGGTCGCTCGCGGCGGAGGTGGTGCCCGCGCGCACGTTCGGCCCCGAGGCGATCCGGTTCTTCACCGAGGTGCACCGCTTCGTCGGGAGCGCGCTGCCGGAGTTCACCTCGGGTGCCCGGCGCCGGATCGCCTTGTTCCCCAGGGAATTCCAACCCGCGGGGCACACGTTCGACGAGCGCTACGCCTTCGCCGGCCACTGCCCGGCCGACCGCGCCTTCCAGGGCACGTGGGACCCTCCCGGCGACCGGCCGGTGGTGCTCGCGACGACGGCCGCCCAGGTCTGCGCCGACGCGGCACGGGCGATGCCGTGGCACCTCGTCGCGCGCGGCCCCGTGCACAGCCCCGCGCCGAACGTCGAGACGCACGAGTTCGTGCCGCAACCGGCGGTCCTGCGGCACGCGAGCGTGTTCGTCACGCGCGGCGGCCTGGCCGGTGTCGTGGAGGCGTTGCACCACGGCGTTCCGATGATCGTCGTCCCGCACATGACCGACCAGCGGCTCAACGGCCGGCGCGTCGAGGAGCTCGGGCTCGGTGTGCTGCTCGACACGGTGACCGTCGACGGCGTGCGCTCGTTGGTGGATCAGCTGACGTCGGATTCCGCGATTTCCGCGCGGGTGGGCGAGATGCGGCGGATGATGCACCGGGCGGACGGCTGCGCGGTCGCCGCGGACGTCGTCGAGGAGGAGCTGGCACGGTGAGACGGACCTGGGACGACGCGGTCCGCACGCTCGGGGGCACCCCCGACGCGGGCGATCTGATGGAGCGCTACGCCGAGCCGCACCGGGCCTACCACAACACGTTCCACGTGGTCTGCGTCGTGCGCGACTCGTCGGCGCTGGCCGACGCGTTCGCCTTCACGACGGAGGAACGCGCGGTCCTGGCCCTGGCCGCGTGCGCGCACGACGTGGTCTACGACAGCAAGCCCGGCGACGACGAACGCGCGTCGGCCGCCTGGGCGCGGGACCGCCTGACGGGCTTGGACGAGAAGTACGTCGCCCGCGTGGAGTCGCTGGTGCTGGCCACGATCACGCACTCGTCGGACGACCCGCTGGCGCACGTGCTGCTCGACGCCGACCTCGCCATCCTGGGCTCGGAGCCGGAACACTACGACCGCTACCGCGCGGCCGTGCGCCAGGAGTACGCGCAGCACGACGACGCGGCGTGGCGGGCGGGCCGGGCGAAGGTCCTCAGGACCCTGCTCGACCGCGAGGACCTGTACGTCACCGAACCCGCGCGGCAGCTGTGGGACGAGACCGCGCGGGCCAACCTCGCCCGCGAGCTCCAGTCGCTGGCCTGACCCTCCCCGGAGCAGCCGCCCGGCGACGGCGTCACCGGTGACGCGGCACCGCCGCCGGCCGGAACGTGCGGCGGTAGGTGTCCGGCGGCACACCGACGGTCCGGTGGAAGTGCCGCCGCAGCGTCGTGGCCGTGCCCATGCCGGACGACTCCGCGATCTGGTCGACGCTGTCGTCGGTCAGCTCCAGCAGCTCCTGCGCGCGCCGGATCCGTTGCGCGTGCAGCCACTGCAGCGGGGTCGAGCCCGTCACGGACTTGAACAGCCGGGCGAGGTGCCGTGAGCTCATGTTCGCCTGCCGCGCCAGGTCCTCGACGGTGATCACCTGGCCGAGCCGCGCCGACACCCAGCCGAACAGCTCGGTGAGCGGGTGCCCCTCCCCGGACGGCACGGGCGCGAGCACGAACTGCGCCTGCC
This sequence comes from Lentzea sp. NPDC060358, assembly GCF_042725365.1. NCBI lineage: Bacteria > Bacillati > Actinomycetota > Actinomycetes > Pseudonocardiales > Pseudonocardiaceae > Lentzea > Lentzea sp. NPDC060358. The sequence goes on from NZ_JBHXCW010000134.1 coordinate 11,876, forward strand.
CGCCGTCGCGGTGCGGTGGCACGACGAGCCGCCGCGCCGCCGTGTTGGCCGTGGCGGTGCCGTGGTCGCTGCGGATCACGTGCAGGCTCAGGTCGATCGCCGCCGCCTTGCCGGCACTGGTCAGCACCTGGCCGTTGTCGACGTAGAGCACGTCCGGGTCGACCTCGACCCGCGGGAACCGCCGCGCCAGCTCGTCGCTGTGCCCCCAGTGCGTGGTCGCCCGCAAGCCGTCGAGCAGCCCGGCCTCGGCCAGCACGAACGCGCCCGTGCACAACGAGACGATCCGCGCTCCCCGGGCGTGCGCCGCCTGCACGGCCTCGATCAGACGGGGGTCGATCGGCCGGTCCACGTCCTCCAGGGCCGGCACGACCACGGTGCCCGCCTCGGTGAGCCGCTCGAGCGGCAGGTCGGGCTCCAGCGTGAACCGCCCGGCGCGCACCGGCGCGGTGCCGCAGATCCGCACGTCGTAGTCGAGCTGCGGCGCGGTGAAGATCTCGTAGGTGGCGGTGAGCTCGAAGTGGAGCATCCCGTCGGTCACGGCGAACGCGAGCATGTCCGAAAGTGTACGCATCACGTCGTTCCAGACACTGGCCTGATTCCCGCTCGGCTCGTTGACTGGTCCACATGGGACACACCATCGCGGTCTACGGCGCCACCGGCCACACCGGCCGCTTCGTGCTGGCAGAACTGGAAGAGCGCGGCTTCCGGACGCTCCCGTCCGGCCGTGCGCGGGCACGAGCCGACGACCCGGAGGCCCTGGACCGCGCACTCGCGGGTGCGGACGCGGTGATCAACACCGCCGGCCCGTTCGCGGTCACCGCCCTCCCGCTGCTGGCCGCGGCCGAACGCGCGGGCATCCCGCACGTCGACGTGGCGGCGGAGATCGAGGCGAACGCCGACACCCTCGCCTGGGGCGCGAAGATCCCGGCGGTCCCGGCGATGGCGTTCTTCGGCGGCCTGGCCGACCTCCTGGTCACGGCGGCGATGGAGGACTGGACCTCGGCCGACGAGGCCCACGTCGCCTACGGCCTGAGCGGCTGGCAGCCCACCGCGGGCACCCTCCAAGCCGGCACCACCTCCCGCGAACGCCGAGCGGGACGACGAGTCCGCTTCCGCGACGGCGCTCTGCGGTACCACTCCGCTGCCCCGCCGACGCTGGACTGGGACTTCACCGGCGGCACGCGCCCGGTGATCGGTGAGTTCTCGATGGCGGACATCGTCACGATCCCCAGCCACCTCGGCATCCCGTCGGTGACCTCGTACATGTCGGCCACGGCAGCCCAGGGCCTCGGCGAAGGTGCCGAACGCACCGAACCGGAGACGTTCGAGGTGGACGTGCGGGTGCGCCGGGGCACCGAGGAGCGCCGCCGGACCGCGACCGGCCGCGACATCTACGCCGTCAGCGCACCGCTGGCCGTCGAAGCGGTGCAACGGCTGCTCACGGGCCGTTTCCGGGTGACCGGCGTGGCCTCGGCGGGCGCGATGTTCGACGCGAACGACTTCCTGGCCGCGCTGTCGGGCCACCTCACGACCGGCCGCTGAACAAGCAGAACGGCGAGTGCTCGTCGCGAGCACTCGCCGTCCGGTTCCGTGGAGGTGCCGGGAATCGAACCCGGGTCCTGTGGCGGCTCATCAGGGCTTCTCCGTGCGCAGTCCGCTCTGTCTCTGCTCGGCCCCACCAGTCATGCGAACGAGCTGGTGTGACAGGCCCAGTCGCTGTGAGTGTCCCGAACAGTCCCCGCGACCGGGACTGCCGGTAAGCCTTCTAGCTGATGCCGGACTCTAGGACGAAGGCACTCCTAGGCCGACAGCGTTGCTACTCGCCTCAGGCGGCGAGAGCGAACGCGCGCTGGTCGTTGGACTCGGCGCTTATTGGTTTGCGATGACGCTTGCGGTGGTCTCTCGCCTGCACCGGCACGCTTCCCCTGAATCAACGTCCACAGTCGAAACCGTTCACCCCCTCGTAGTGGTACGCATAGCATAACGACCACTGCCACCGAGTTCTTCCCGAGGCAGGTAGGGCTGTCCCCACCCCCGATCTCCCAGCTAGCCGCATGGTCTCTGACCAGCGGTAACGACAGCATGGACACCATGAGGAAACCGAACGCGCTCGCAGCCGGGTTCTACCTGCTGACCAACCTGGTGACCGGCATCTTCTGGTTCACCCTCGCCGTCGTGCTGACCGTCGTGGGGTTCGCGACCGCCGTCATCTGGGTGGGTCTCCCGCTGCTGTGGCTCGCGATGAACGTCGTGCGCGGTGGCGCGACGATGGAGCGGGCGTGGGTCAGGACGGCGCTGCGCACGGAGATCCCCCGCCCGTACCGCGACCGGGCCGACGGCACGCTGTGGCAGCGCTGGAAGGCCCAGTTCACCGACCCGGCGACGTGGCGCGACTACGGCTACCTCCTCCTGCTGCTGCCGGTCGGCGTCCTCGAGTTCGCCTCCGTCGTCGCGATGTGGTCGGTCGCCGCGGCGTTCATCGGCGTGCCGTTCTGGATCGGCAACGCCCCGTTCGCGGTGCTCGTGGGCGACTTCTGGACGATCGACTCGTTCGCCTCCGCGTGGCCGATCTCCCTGATCGGGCTGGCGCTGATCCCGGTCGCGATCATGGGCACGCAGGCGCTGGGCGGGATGCACGGCCGGTTCGCCCGCGCCATGCTCGGGCCGACGCGCGCCGACGCGCTGGCGATCGAGGCGGAGCGGCTGCAGTCGAGCAGGGCCCGCGGTGTCGAGGCGGCCGAGGCGGAGCGCCGGCGCATCGAACGCGACCTGCACGACGGCGCGCAGCAGCGGCTCGTCGCGGTGGCGATGGGGCTGGGCCGCGCGAAGTCCAAGATGGACTCCGACCCCGAGGGCGCCGCGGAGCTGATCGCCGAGGCGCACGCGGACGCGAAGCTCGCCATCAAGGAGCTGCGCGACCTGGCGCGGGGCATCTACCCGTCCGTGCTGGGCGACCGCGGGCTCGACGCCGCGCTGTCCGCGCTGGCCGCCCGCGTCCCGATCGAGGTCGACCTCCAGGTGGACGTCGAGCCGCGCCCGCCGACGTCGGTGGAGAGCGCCGCGTACTTCACCGTCGGCGAGGCGCTCACGAACATCACCAAGCACTCCAACGGCACCAAGGCGACCGTGCGGGTCAACCGGGTGGAGACGGGGGTGCTGGTGGAGATCACCGACAACGGTCAGGGCGGCGCCGAGCTGAAGCCGGGCGGCGGGCTCGCCGGGCTCGCGGACCGGGCCGCCACGATCGACGGTGTGGTTGTCGTCGTCAGCCCCGCGGGTGGGCCGACCGTGCTTCGAGCGGAGTTGCCGTGCGCGTGGTGATCGCCGAGGACTCGGTGCTGCTGAGGGAGGGCGTGCAGCGGTTGCTCGCCGACGAGGGCATCGAGACCGTCGCGGCGGTGGAGAACGGCGACGGGCTGCTCGACGCCGTGACCGAGCACAAGCCGGACCTGTGCGTGGTGGACGTGCGGATGCCGCCGACGTTCACCGACGAGGGCCTGCGGGCGGCGATCGAGTGCCGCCGCCGGTTCCCCGGCCTGCCGGTGCTGGTGCTGTCGCAGTACGTCGAGGAGCGCTACGCCGTGGAGCTCCTCGCGGGGGGTGCGAGCGGAGTCGGCTACCTGCTCAAGGAACGGGTGGCCGACGTGAGGGAGTTCGTCGACGCGGTGCGGCGGGTCGCCGACGGCGGCACGAGCATCGACCACGAGGTGATCACGCAGCTCATGGTGCGCAGCAAGAAGAGCCCGGTCGACTCGTTGACGCCCCGCGAACGCGAGGTGCTCGGCCTGATGGCGCAGGGCCTGTCGAACACGGCCATCGCCGGCGCGCTCGTCGTGTCCGACGGCGCCGTCGAGAAGCACGTCGGCAACATCTTCGCGAAGCTCGGACTGGAGCCGTCGAACTCCGAGCACCGCCGCGTGCGCGCGGTCCTCGCCTACCTCGACAGCTGAAGCAGGCGGGCGCCGTTGTCGTGCAGCACGGCCTGCTCGGCCGCGGCGTCCAGGCCCCACGAGCGGATCGCCTGGAGCTGCACCTCGTAGAGGTACGGGATGTTCGGGAAGTCGCTGCCCAGCACGACCCGGTCGGCCATCCCCGCGATGCGCGCCCGCCAGTCCGAGGGCAGCGGTGCCAGCTGCTCCGTGAACGGCGTGCCCACCATCGTGGTGTCGACGTGCACGTTCGGGTAGCGCTCGGCGATGTCGAGCGCCCCGGCGTAGTCGGGCATCCCGGCGTGGGCGATCACCGCGGTCAGCGCCGGGTGCCTGCGGAGAACGCCCTCGAAGACGCCGAGCCCGGTGAACTCCCCCGGCATCGGCCCGTCGCCGCAGTGCACGACCACCGGCACACCGGCCTCCGCGAGCTGGCCCCAGACCCCGTCCAGCAGCGCGTCGCGCGGGTCGTAGCCGCCGACCTGGACGTGCGACTTGAAGCACCGCGCGCCCGCCTCCAGCGCCTTGCGCACGTAGGCGCCGGCACCGGGTTCGGCGTAGAACGTGCCGGTCGGAACGGCCTCCGGCACGCGTGCGGCGAAGTCGGCGGCCCAGTCGTTCAGCCAGCCGGCCATGCCAGGCTTGTGCGGGTAGACCAGGGGCGCGAACGCGACGACCCCCAGCTCCCGCAGTGCGGTGAGCCGGGCGTTCTCGTCGGTGCGGTAGTGGATGGACCAGTCGACACCGGACTCGCGCACGCGGTCGAAGAACGCCCAGACCTTGTCCAGGACGTTCTGCGGCATGAAGTGGACGTGGACGTCCACGAGCGCCATCAGTAGCGGCCCTTGAGAGCCCGTCCGTGTGCCCTGGCGATCTCGCGGTTGGCGTCGCGCTTCGCGATGTCCTGGCGCTTGTCGTAGGCCTTCTTGCCCTTCGCGAGGGCGATCTCGACCTTGACGTAGCCGTCCTTGAAGTACATCTGCAGCGGGATGAGCGACAGACCGGACTCCTTGGTCTTGCCGATCAGCCGTTCGATCTCCGCCTTGTGCAGCAGGAGCTTGCGCTTGCGCCGGACCTCGTGGTTCGTCCAGGTTCCCGCGACGTACTCCGGGATGTGCAGCGCGTGCAACCAGATCTCGCCGTCGTCGACCTGGGCGAAGGCGTCCACGAGGGACGCCCGGCCCATGCGCAGGCTCTTCACCTCGGTGCCGACGAGCTGGATGCCCGCCTCGTAGGTGTCGAGAATGGCCCAGTCGTGCCGAGCCTTGCGGTTCGACGCGATGACCTTCTGCCCGCGTTCCTTGACCATGACGACAACTCTAGTTGACCGGCAAAACCGTTAAAGCCGCACGTAGAGGCGGAGTGTCACGTAACCGGTCGTCGCCGAGATGACGATCGCGACGAGGAACAGCCACGGCGACACGATCAGGATGTCCAGGTAGCCGATCGGCGGGATGATGCCCGACTCGGTGAGGTTCCTGGTGATCCGGTCGAGGAAGAACGCCTTGAACAGCACCAGGCCGCCGACCGCGGTGACCGAGCCGATGATGCCCGCGACGACCGCCTCGATGAGGAACGGCAGCTGCGTGTACCACCGGGTCGCGCCGACCAGGCGCATGATGCCGACCTCGACGCGGCGCGTGAACGCCGACACCTGGATGGTGTTGGAGATCAGCAGCAGCGCGGCGAACGCCTGGATGAGCGCGAGGATCAGGGCGACGTCGCGCAGGCCGTTCAGGCCCTCGAAGAACCGCTCGAGGAACTTGCCCTGGTCGTCGACCGCCTTGACGCCCGGCTTGCCCTCGAAGGCCTGCCGGATGACGTCGGTGCGCTCCGGGTCCTCGAGCTTCACGCGGAACGTGGCGGGGATCGCCTCGGGACGCGCGAGCTTGAGCAGCTCCGGCTGGGCCTCGAAGATCCGCTTGAAGCGCTCGAAGCCGTCGTCGCGGTTCTGGAACACCACGGACTCGACACCGGAGGTCTGCTCCAGCGCCGACCGCAGACCGGCGCACGGCTGCTGGGTGCAGTCCTTGTCGTTGGCGCTGACGTCGTTGGTCAGCAGGACCGAGACCTCGAGCTTGCCCGCGTAGTTGGCCTGCATCTTGTCGACCATGCGGACGACGAGCAGGCCACCGCCGAGCAGCCCGAGCGAGATGGCGGTCGTGAGGATCATCGCGATCGTCATCGTGACGTTCCGGCGAAGTCCGGTGACGACCTCGCTGAACACGAAGCTGGTACGCATCGGGGGCGGGGTTCCTTGGGGGTCGGGGGTTAGGAGCGCTTAGCGGCCGACGCCGTAAACGCCGCGCGCGTCATCACGGACGACCTTGCCGTACGACAGCTCCACGACCCGGCGGCGCATCGAGTCGACGATGCCGTGGTCGTGGGTGGCCATGATGACGGTCGTGCCGGTGCGGTTGATCCGCTCCAGCAGCAACATGATGTCCTGGCTCGTGTCGGGGTCCAGGTTTCCGGTCGGCTCGTCGGCGATCAGCACCAGCGGGCGGTTCACGAACGCACGGGCGATCGCGACGCGCTGCTGCTCACCACCGGACAGCTCGGTCGGGAACCGGTCCTCCTTGCCGTCGAGGCCGACCAGCTGCAGCACCTCCGGCACCACCTTGACGATGGTGTTGCGGGGCTTGCCGATCACCTCGAGCGCGAAGGCGACGTTCTCGGCGACCGTCTTCGTGGGCAGCAGGCGGAAGTCCTGGAACACGCAGCCGATCGACTGGCGCAGGCGGGGGACCCTGCGCCGCGACATCTTGGCGACGTCGAAGTTGGAGACGTAGACGCGTCCCCTGGTCGGCACCTCTTCGCGCAGCAGCAGGCGCAGGAACGTCGACTTGCCGGACCCGGAGGGCCCGATCAGGAAGACGAACTCGCCCTTCTCCATCTCGACGGACACGTCGTCGAGCGCGGGACGCGTGGAGGTCTTGTAGACCTTGGAAACGTGTTCGAGACGAATCACGAGGCGCGAGTCTACTCATGGCCGCGGTAAAGCCCCCGTTCCGGTTAACTTCCGGCCCGAACGGGCGGGTCAGGTGGTCCACGCGGCGTGGCCGACCAGGCACGACGCGTCTGCGACAAAGGCACGCCCGGCTTTCTGAACGGGCCGGACGTGCCCTTCGCCTCAGCTCAGCGGGCTAGCTCTGCTGGGACTGCTTGCGCCACCGGATGCCGGCCTCGAGGAAGTCGTCGATCTCGCCGTCGAGCACCGCCGACGGGTTGCCGACCTCGTGGTTGTTCCGCAGGTCCTTGACCATCTGGTACGGGTGCAGCACGTAGGAGCGCATCTGGTTGCCCCAGCTCGACCCGGAGTCCTTGAGCGCGTCCATCTTCGCCTGCTCCTCCTGCCGGCGGCGCTCGAGCAACTTGGCCTGCAGGACGTTCATGGCCGTGGCCTTGTTCTGCAGCTGCGAGCGCTCGTTCTGGCAGGACACCACGATGCCGGTCGGGATGTGCGTGAGGCGCACCGCCGAGTCGGTCGTGTTGACGCCCTGGCCGCCGGGACCGGACGAGCGGTAGACGTCGACGCGCAGGTCCTTCTCGTCGATCTCGACGTGGTCGGTCTGCTCGACGACGGGCACGACCTCGACGCCGGCGAACGACGTCTGGCGGCGGCCCTGGTTGTCGAACGGCGAAATGCGCACGAGGCGGTGCGTGCCCTGCTCGACGCTCAGCGTGCCGTAGGCGTAGGGCGCGCTGACGCGGAAGGTCGCGGACTTGATGCCCGCCTCTTCCGCGTACGAGGTGTCGAACACGTCGACGCCGTAGTTGTGGCGCTCGGCCCAGCGCGAGTACATGCGCAGCAGCATCTCGGCGAAGTCCGCGGCGTCGACGCCACCGGCCTCGGCGCGGATGGTGATGAGCGCGTTGCGCTCGTCGTACTCACCGGACAGCAGCGTGCGCACTTCCAGCGACGCGATCTCGTCGCGCAGCTTGGCGCGGTCGTTGTCCGCGTCGGCCTGCGCCTCGGCGTCCTCGGCCTCCTCGGCGAGCTCGTAGAGCAGCGGGAGGTCGTCGAGGCGTTCGCGCAGGCCGGTGACGCGGCGCAGCTCGCCCTGCTTGTGGGAGAGCTGGCTGGTGACCTTCTGCGCCTTCTCCTGGTCGTCCCAGAGGTCGGGGCGGGCCGCCTGCTCCTCCAGGTCCGCGACAGCGGCGCGCAACGCATCGAGGTCCAGCACCGCCTCGATGCTCGAAAGCGTGGCGGAGAGGTCCTTGATGTCTGCTTCGACGTCCGGGTTCACGCAAAAAGATTACGCCAGCACCGGTCGTCGTACGCGACCGGTGCTTCGCCGGCGCTCTCCTGCGCGCGCGACCTAGGCGGTCGGGATCGCGTCGAGGAGCTTGAGGACGGCCTTCGCGTGGGCGAGACCGAACTCGGCCACCGCCTTGGCGTAGGGGTCCTCCGCCGTCTTGGCGGCGCTCTTCGCGCTCTCCTGCTCCTGGCCGTACGTCGTGCGCGCGGTCGTGATCAGGGACTCGCGCTGCTTCGCCGTCAGCGAGCCGGCGTGCACGAGGCGCAGGATGAGCGGGCTGCGCAGGTGGTCCGGGCCGGGCTCGGACAGCAGCCAGTTCTTGAAGGCCTTCTTGCCCGCCGCCGTCAGCACGTACTGCTGGCTCGAGCGCGGTCCCTGCTTGCCGAGGCGCAGCAGGCCCTGGTCGGCCAACGCGGGCAGCTCGCGGTACACCTGGCTGCGGGTCACGCTGAAGAACGCGCCGAAGCGGTCTCCTGCCTCCGCCACCAACTGGCCACCGGTCTTGGGTCCGTCGTGCAGCAGCCCGAGCAGGGCGGCTGCGGTCGCATTCAGGTCTGACACAACGACAACGTTCCCACGTCTGGGGGAAGCTGTCCACAATGGTCAGCCGTTCTGTCCACTGTGGCTGATCACCGGGCTAGTCCGATGGGCCATGCGGAGCAACGAAAAGTCTCGCTGAGTAAGCGGCAGTTTTCGCGCCTCACGCGTTTGGCCGCTTGACCGTCCGTGTCCATCCCGGATGGAAAAAGCCTTTCGCAGAAACGAAAGTCCCCCGCCCTCACTCGATCGGCGGTACGGCTCTCACCGGCCGGAGCCACCCGAATGGACGGACGGGGCCCCTCGTCGCACGACCCGGTGATGTCCGCGCGGACCTCTTTCCCACGCGCGCGCGAGGAGGAAAATGATCACTGCCTGCCAGGCGGAGCGAGACTCGGAGGTCGGGACGTTGAAGAACATCAAGTGGCTGGACCACAAGAAGGTGGCGGCGCACACGCGGGCATGGATGACGGGAGGCATCCCGGCGCAGGCCGGCAAGGACGAGTGCATGGTGTGCGGCAAGCAGATCCGCAAGCACCGCACCGTCAACGGTGAAGGCCGCATCTGCTCGAGCATGCTGTGCGCCCAGTACTGGGCGGAGAACATGACCTGAAACCGGGAACCCCGGAAAACGAAGAAGGCCGGGGCCTGATGGCTCCGGCCGGCTGTCCAGTCTG
>NZ_JBHXCW010000135.1:0-21223 GCF_042725365.1 Lentzea sp. NPDC060358
ACCCAGGCCGGGACCATCGCCCCTGCCAACGTCGCCAGTACCGCCACGGCCGCACCAACGTTGCCGACGTCGGTGAGGACACGCTTCGTCTTGAGCTGATGAGCCGGCGGGTCCTCCTCGGTCGGTCGAGGCCGTGGTCCTGCTTCTTCGGGCAACTGCCACCTCCACGTCGATCCGTTGAGCAACGGTCGGTCCGCTACTCAGCTGAAGTGGCGGTCACGAGGAGGCTTGCCTCAGGTTCTCACCCCTCTGGTAGGCCTTTGGGGTGAATTCGCTCCACAGGGCCAAAACGAGCGGGCGTCTCAGGTGCCCCAGAGCCCCGACGGCGGCGCCGGCGACAGCTTCGCCGTCGCGTCCGTCGTCACCGGCGCCCCGCCGATGAACTTCGTCAGCCCAGTCCCGTGCTCCACCCGCCCCGGGAACGGGTCGCCCGCCGTCGCACGGGTCAGCTGCTGCATCGGCAGGCCGTTGTGTGAGGCCATGATCACGAAGTTGCCGAACCGGCGACCGCGGAACACGCCCGGTTCGGCCAGCACGCAGACGTGCTCGAACACCGCTCGCACCGTCGCGCACTGGGAGCGGGCGAACTGCAGGCCGTTGCCGTCGCCGATGTTCGCCGCGTAGATGCCGTCCGACGCCAGGGCGTCCGACGCCTGGCGCACGTACTCCACCGACGTCAGGTGCGCGGGAGTGCGGGCGCCGGCGAAGCAGTCCGAGACGATCAGGTCGAACGAGCCGGGGCGGGTGCGGGCCAGCACGGCGCGGGCGTCGCCCGTGGTGATCTTCACCCGCGAGGGTGGTGGTAGTTCGCGGCGGATGAACGCGATCAGGCCCGCGTCGATCTCCGCGACCTGTTGAGACGCGCGGGGGAGGAGATCGGCCACGTAGCGGGCTAGCGTGAGAGCGCCACCACCCAGGTGGAGAACGCGCGAGGGCGCGGTGAGGTCGACGAGGTGCCCCAGGCGCCGGACGTACTCGAACTCGAGGTAGGACGGGTCGTCCAGGTCCACATGCGACTGCGGGGTTCCGTTGACGCGCAACGTCCACGAGTTGCGGCCGCCGAGGTCCGGGACCAGTTCCGCGACACCGGAGTCGATCGACTCGGTGATCGCCTCTGCGTCGGGCCGCTGTCTTCCCACTGCTCTATTGTCTCATCGCGTGTGTCAGCTCTGAGGAGGAACCCAAGTGCAGGTCATCGCCAACGTACTGCTCGCCCTCGTGGCGTTGATCCACATCTACATCGTGGTGCTCGAGATGTTCCTCTGGACGACGCCGCGCGGGCAGAAGGCGTTCGGCATCACGGCCGAGTTCGCGCAGGAGTCCAAGGCGCTCGCCGCGAACCAGGGCCTCTACAACGGGTTCCTCGCCGCCGGCCTGATCTACGCGATCGTGCGCCAGGACTTCGGCGCGTCCGTGCTCTTCGCGGTGTTCGTGATCGTCGCCGGCGTCTACGGCACGTTCACCGCTACTCGAAAGATCTTCTTCGTGCAGGTGGTGCCTGCCTTGCTGGCGCTGCTCTTCGTGCTCTTGGCGCACTAGCCCCGCTCGGGTCACCGGGTCGTTCCCACGGCCCCTTGCCGGGGTCGTAGCCGGTGAAGAGGTCGCCCTCGATGCGCGCCGGCCGCGGCTTGCCGGGCTTCGGCTTGGCGGGCTGCGGCTCGACGGGCGTGGCCGCGGGCTTCGCGCGCTTCACGGTCTTCGGCTCCGGGGCAGAGGGCTCGGGGTCCGCGGGCTCGGCGGACGCGGGGGCGACCTCCTGCCGCACGGCGACGAGCGCGGCCAGCGCCGTCGTCACCGGGATCGCCGCCACCAGGCCGATGCTGCCGACGAGCGTCCGCACGATCTCCTGCGCGATCTGCTGGGCGGTCAGGATCTCGCCCATCGACCGCCCGGCCAGCGAGATCGCGAGCAGCAGCGGCAGCGCGGCACCCGCGTAGGCCATCACGAGCGTGTTCACCACGGACGACATGTGGTCGCGGCCGATGCGCGACCCGGCGGCGAACAGCTCCCGCCACGTCAGCTTGTCGTTCGCCCGCCGCAGCTCCCACACGGCGCTGGTCTGCGTCACGGTCACGTCGTCGAGCACGCCCAGCGCGCCGATCAGGGTGCCGGCGAGCAGCAGGCCGCGGGTGTCGATGTCGGTGCCGAGCAGCCGGACCAGGTTCGCCGTGTCGTCGTCGAGGCCGGTCAGGCTCGACAGGGCCGAGAACAGCGCGCCCAGCACCCCGATCAGCGCGAGGCTGACGAGCGTGCCCAGCACGGCGGTCGACGTGCGCGCCGAGATGCCGTGCGTCAGGTACAGCACCACGAACATGATCAGGCCGGCGCCGACGACCGCCACCATCAGCGGGTTCTGCCCCGCGAGCAGCGACGGCATCACGAACAGCACCAGCACCGCGAAGCTCAGCAGCAACGCGCCCAGCGCCGCGAGCCCCTGCCACCGGCCGAGCAGCAGCACGGCGGCGGCGAAGAGCAGCGCCAGCACGACGAGCGACCAGCCGCGCTGGTAGTCGACGATCTGGTACGACTCCGCGGCCTGGGGCTGCGTGCCCGAGTAGGACAGCACCACCTCGTCGCCCAGCGCGAAGCTCGGCGCGCCGGGACCCTTCACGCTCGGGATCGTGATGCTCTGGCCGGGGGAGGGGCCGTCGGACATCTTCACGGTGATCGCGACGCACTTCTCGCCGCAGTTCTCCGCCATGCCCGTCACGACGGCCTCGACCGGGGTCTGGTTGAGACCGACCTCGGCACCGGTCTTCTGCTCGACGCCGAACGGGTAGAGCAACGCCGCGCCGACGACGGTGGCCAGCGCCAACGGCACCAGCAACCACATCAGCAACGTGCGAACGCGTTGTGAAGCGGGCTCGTCGTTCAGCGCGTGGCTATGCCCGTGACCGTGACCCACGCGTGACATCCTGCCGCATCAGGTGTTCGACGGCCGTGACGGCCGTCGCCAACCGGTCCCCGGTGACTTTGAGCCACGGCACACCGCGCTGCGTGAGCTCGCGTTCGAACAGGCCGGTCATCCACTCCCGCAGGTGTTCGCCGTCGCGCCAGCCGTCCTGTTCGAACGGGACGCCCACGTGGTCGGTCAGCAGGTAGAGGTGCGGTTCGGTGCCCTGGAAGACCTCCGGCCGGAAGCCGAGGTAGCGCTCTCCCCAGACGGTCGCGGCGAACGCGTCGTTGTCCGCGACCACCAGCGGCGCCGTCTCGGCGAAGATCCGGCGTTCCTGTTCGCGCGCAACGTCTTCGAAGTCGCCCAGCGTCCACACCAGACCGTCCACGCCCGCGTCCGGGTCGAACGCCCGCGCGGCCGCGAGCTTGTGCTCGGTGTGCTCGCGGCCGTACTCGGCGATCCACGGCGCCGCGAAGTGCTCGGCGAGCTGGGTCGACAGCGTCGTCGTGCCGGTGCTCTCGGCGCCGACGACCACGACCTTGCGGCCCAGGCCGCGCCGGGTCGCGGGCGCGAGGTGGTGCCAGTGCGCGACCGGGTCGGTGCGCACCGCCGTGCCGGAGACCGGGTGCGTCAGCCGGTCGAGGTCGACGAGCACGTGCCGCGCGCCGAGCCGCCGGGCCAGCTCGTCGCCGTACTTCTCGCTGGAGAACACGACGTCGACCGGTGCCGCCGACGGGTCGCCGTCGGCGATGGCGCGCCGGGCGAGGACGGCGCGGGTCAGGGCGACGTGCAGTTCCCAGACCTCGTCGGAGTCGAAGTCCATCGGGTGGTCGTCGAGGTCGCCAACGATCCGCACGCCCGGTGTCGCCGCGTGCGTCTCGGTCAGCCAGCGCACGCGGTGGCCGAGCGGGATCTCCTCGGACGACGCCGCGAGCACGGTGACGGTCGTGCGAACGCTCCGGGAGGCCGCCGTCTCGATCAGGTGGTGGTGCCCGTTGTGCGGCGGGTAGAACTTGCCGAGCACCAGCGCGTGGCCGAACTCCTTCACGCGGGCACCTCGTCGCTCTTGAGGTCCTTCGTCCAGTTCCGCAGCCCGATCACGCACAGCACCATGAACCCCACGTACAACACGGCCGTCAGGTACAGCTCCTTGTAGGCGTAGAGCGGCACGTAGATGATGTCGGCCGCGATCCACAGCCACCAGGACTCGACCTTCTTGCGGGTCTGCCCCCACGTCGCGAGCAGGGACAGCACCGTCGTGATCGCGTCCCAGAACGGCACGTTCGACCCGGTGAGCGACACGAGTCCCCAGTGCAGCAGGCCGGTCGCGAGCACGCCCGCGACCGCGAGCCAGAGCCACTGCTGCCCGGTCGTGCGGCTGACGTGCAGCGTCGAGTGCTGCTCGCCGCCGCGCACCCACGCCCACCAGCCGTAGACGGCGAGCCCCATGTAGACGACCTGGAGCCCGGAGTCCGCGTAGAGCCCGCTGGTCCAGAACAGCACGAGGAACGCGATGTTGTTGGCGATCCCGATGGGCCAGTTCCAGGGGTTCTGCCGCGCGACGAGCCACACGCAGAGTGCGCCCGTGACGAAGCCTGCTACCTCAACGGGTGACATGCGCTCTCCTTGACCGTCGTTCGAACATGTGTTCGAATCGATGTCGTGCGATGGGACGGGCAAAAACTCGAGGCAGAGCCGCAGCAGGCACTACCGGGGCTACCGGGACTGGTGCGCAGCGTACGAACTCCTGAGTTCGCGGACGTGGTGTTCCACGAGGTCCGCGCCAAATCCGTGCTCAACGGGGTACCGGGTTCGTCGCTGCCGTTCTCGTGGACGGTGAACCCGTATCGCGGCTGCTCACACGCCTGCACCTACTGTCTGGCCGGCGACACACCGGTCCTCATGGGCAACGGTCGCACGAAACCGCTGTCCGAGCTCCGGGAGGGCGATGAGATCTACGGCACCGAGCTGGTGGGCAACTACCGGCGGTACAAGCTCACCACCGTTCTCGCGCACTGGGAGACGCGCAAGGACGCGCACCGGCTGACGCTGGAGGACGGCACGTCGGTCGTCGCGTCGGGCGACCACCGCTTCCTGACCGACCGCGGCTGGAAGCACGTGACGGGCGAGACCGCGGGCGTCGGCAGGCGGCCGCACCTCACGACCGGCAACAAGCTGATGGGCACGGGGGCTTTCGTCGAGCAGCCCGCCGTGACCGACGACTACCGCCGCGGCTACCTGCGCGGCATGGTCGACGACGAGCACGAGTTCCGCATCCCCCTGGCCGACATCGAGGCCATGGACCGCACACAGGAGTACCTCGACTACTTCGGTGTGCGAGAGGGGAGGGGATTTCTGCACCAAGTGCGCGAGCTCGCGCACTGGCAGATAGCCCCGAACCCGGACTGGCTCAAGGGATTCCTCGCCGGCGCGTTCGACTACCTCGGGACCTGCTCGCGCAGCATCCTGCGGCTGTCGTCGCGCAACGCGACCGTCGTCGAGGCGATCGTGCTGGCGCTCAAGCACTTCCACTTCGACTTCGCGATCGAGGAGCTGCGCCGCCGCCGCGGCGTGCGGGTCGTGCGCCTGCGCGGCGGGCTGCGGGAGAACCTGCGGTTCTTCCACACCGTCGACCCGGCGATCACCCGCAAGCGCGACATCGACGGCGTGGCGATCAAGTCGCAGCAGCCGCTCGGCGTCGTGTCGGTGGAACCGCTGGGCGAGATGACGTTGTACGACATCTCGACCGGCACCGGCGACTTCATCGCGAACGGAGTGGTGTCGCACAACTGCTTCGCCCGCAAGACGCACTCGTACCTCGACCTCGACACGGGCAAGGACTTCGACAACCAGCTGATCGTCAAGGTCAACGCGGGGGAGGTGCTGTCGCGCCAGCTGCGGTCGTCGAGGTGGAAGCAGGAGCACGTCGCGCTGGGCACCAACACCGATCCCTACCAGCGGGCGGAGGGGCGGTACGCCTTGATGCCAGGGATCATCGAGGCGCTCACCGCCTCCCGCACGCCCTTCTCGATCCTGACGAAGGGCACGCTGCTGGCGCGCGACCTGCCGTTGCTGACGGCGGCGTCGGAGGTCGTGCCGGTCGGGATCGCGGTGTCGCTCGCGCTGATGGACCGCGACCTGCACAAGTCCCTGGAACCGGGAACGCCCACGCCGGCCGCGCGGCTGGAACTGGTGCGCAGGGTGCGGGAAGCCGGTCTGCCGTGCGGGGTGTTCGTGGCGCCGGTGCTGCCGGAGCTCACGGACTCCGTGGAACAGCTGGACTTCCTGCTGGAGCAGATCGCGGCCGCCGGTGCCACCGGAGTCACGGTGCTGCCGCTGCACCTGCGTCCCGGGGCGAAGGAGTGGTTCGCCGCGTGGCTGCGGCGCGAGCACCCGGACCTGGTCGAGACCTACCGGTACCTCTACGGTGCCCGGTCCTATGTGGACAAGCGGTACCGGGCGCGGCTGGCCGCGCGGGTGACGCCGCTGATCGAGAAGCACGGACTGGCACCGCGGGGGCGTGCGGCCGACGCCGTCACCGGTGTGCCCGGTGACGACGACGGCGTGTGGCCCGACGGCAGCCTGCCGGTGGGTGTGCCGGCGCCGCGCGTGGACCAGGAACAGCTCACCCTGCTGTGATCTCCCCGAGCCCCGGCTCGCTGAAGTGGAGGACTTCGTAGGCACCCTCTTCCCCGGGGTGTTCCTCCCACAGCTCGAAGCGCACGACTTCCCACGTGCGCGGATCGACGCCTGCGGCCGCCGAGTGCAAGCCGGGCGTCTTCTCCAGTCCCAGCCGCCCCACGACGTCGATCGGGTTCGCCTCCGGTGCGAGCCGGGTGATCCGTCGTGTCGCGTACCGCGCTGTGGCCGCGTCACCCCTCAGGAACGCCACGCCCGGCCAGTGCTGCACCACCGGCCTGCCGAAGTCGGCGAGGATCCCCTGGAAACCCCCTCCGCGGTAGAGGAAGTTCGCCATGCCCGCCGAGGTGTTCCAGACGTAGAACGGCGCGTACTGCGTGCCGCGCATCAGATAGGCCTTGAACCCCAGGCCCTCGAAGGCGTCGAGCGCGTGCCCGCGGGTGCGGACCCGTTCACGGATGATCTCCATGTCGTAGTCCGCCGGCAGCGTGATCTCGTACTGCATTGCGATCATGCCGTCATTTCTACGCCCACCCGCCCTGGGCCATCGTCTGGAACTTCCACTCACCGCCGACCCGCGTGAGCAGGTCGCCGTAGCGGACCGCCGTCCCGTTGATCGTCCCGTCCGTGACCACGAAGACCAGGTCGTCGCTGAGGAAGTGCGGCGTCCTCACCGACTCCATCTCCACCTCGCCGCCGAGCTGCGCGCCCATCTCGCGCAGGAACGTCGCGCGGTCCCACGACGCCGCCGAGCCGTCGGTGACGGTGTTGACCGGGAACAGGGCCATGTCGGCCATCGCCTCGACGTCCCCCGCCACCGCGAGCGCGTCCCACTTCTCGAACCACTGCACAACCTCGTCGTACGACATACCGTACATGGTACGGAACTCAGGCGCTGCCGACCACCGCGGTGGTGTCGTCGCTGGTCACGAGCCTGGCGTCGAGTCCGGCGGCGGTGAAGGCGGCCAGCGCCGCGGGTGCCTGGCGCTCGCTGGTCTCGCTCATCAGGTGCCCACCGGGACGCAGCCAGTGCTTGGCCTGGGCTGCCACGCGCCGCATGGCGTCGAGGCCGTCCACGCCGCCGTCGAGGGCCACGCGCGCCTCGTGGTCGCGGGCCTCGACGGGCATGAACTGGATGTCGTCGGTCGGCACGTACGGCACGTTGGCGACCACGACGTCTATGTGTCCCTTGAGGTGTGAGGGGAGCGCGTCGAACAGATCGCCCTCGAACACGTTGGTGAGGTTCTTGCGCGCGCACTCGACGGCTGCCGGGTCGATGTCGGCCGCGTAGACGGTGGCGTCCGGGAGCCGGTGTTGCAGGACGGCCCCGACCGCGCCCGAGCCGCAGCACAGGTCCACGGCGACCCCGGGCCGCAGTTCGGTGGCGAGGTCCACCAGCAGTTCGGTGCGGTGGCGCGGCACGAAGACGCCCCTGGTGACGACGACGCGCTGCCCGCAGAACAGCGCCCAGCCGACGACGTGCTCCAGCGGCAGGCCGTCGATCCGTTGCCGCACCAGTTCTTCGAGGTGTGCCGGGTTGTCGGCGGCCTCTTGCAGCAGGGCGGCCTCGTCCTCGGCGAACACGCAGCCGGCGGCCCTCAGTCTCTCCACGATGCTCATCGGAGCGGACGCTACTGGCACATTTACAAGCAGGCTTGACTGTTTGTTTGTTCGCCGGAAGACTCGGCGGCGTGGAGACGAGGCAGCGCCAGGCCGACCGCACCCGTGAGACGAAGCGCAAGCTCATGGAGGCCACGGTCGAGTGCCTGGTGGAACGCGGCTGGTCGGGCACGACGACGACCGAGGTGGCCGAGCGCGCCGGGGTGTCGCGGGGCGCGCAGCTGCACCACTTCCGGACGCGCGGCGAGCTGGTCGCGGCCGCCGTCGAGCACGTCGGCGCGGAGAGCGTCGAGGCGCTGAAGCGGCGTGCGGAGACCGCCGGGAAGACCACGCACGCCGTGGTGGAGCTGATCGCGGACTTCCACGCCAGCGACCTGTTCACCGCGGCGCTGGAGCTGTGGGTGGCCGCGCGGACCGATCCCGAGCTGCGCGAGCAGGTGCTCGAGCTGCAGGCGCGCCTGGGGCGCGAGGTGTACGGGCTGGCGCTGGAGCTGCTCGACGTCGACGACACCCGGCCGGGTGTGAAGGACGCGGTGCAGGCAACCCTTGATCTTGTGCGCGGGCTGGCGCTCGCCAACCAGCTCGCCGACGACACCAAGCGCCGGGCGCACGTCGTGCGCTACTGGGCGCGGATGCTGGAGGAACAGCTGTGATCACGGAACTGCTCGCCGACCTCGACGCCGAGTCGCGCGAGCTGGACGACCTGGTGGCCGGTGCCGACTGGACGCTGCCGACGCCCGCGCAGGGCTGGACGATCGCGCACCAGATCGGTCATCTCCTGTGGACCGACAGGGCGACGGTCCTCGCGATCACCGACCCCGAGGCGTTCCAGGCCCAGCCGCTCGCCGGGGACATCGTGGACCGGACGGCGGCCGAGGCCGCGGTGCTGCCGGACCTGCTGGAGCAGTGGCGTTCCAGCCGCGCGTCGGTGCAGGAGCACCTCGCGGCGGCGTCGGGCAAGATCCTGTGGTTCGGGCCGCCGATGAGCCCGGCGTCGATGGCGACCGCGCGGATCATGGAGACCTGGGCGCACGGGCAGGACGTCGCCGACGCGCTGGGGGTCGTGCGCACGCCGACCGCGCGGCTCAAGCACGTGTGCCACCTCGGGGTGCGGACGATCGGGTTCGCGTTCCTGCTCAACGGGCTGGCGGTGCCGGACGCTCCCGTCAGGGTCGAGCTGACCGCTCCCGGCGGCGAGCTGTGGACGTGGGGGCCCGAAGACGCGGAAGACCGGGTATCCGGGCCGGCGCTGGACTTCGCGTGGCTGGTGACGCAGCGGCGCAACCGCAAGGAGCTGGCGATCGAGGCGACCGGGCCGGTGGCGCAGGAGTGGGTGCCGATCGCGCAGGCGTTCGCGGGCCCGCCCGGAGGTGGCCGGTGATCCGGATCGGCAACGCCTCCGGGTTCTACGGCGACCGGCTCTCGGCGATGCGCGAGCAGCTCGAGGGCGGTGAGCTGGACGTGCTGACCGGCGACTACCTCGCCGAGCTGACGATGCTGATCCTCGGCCGCGACCGGATGAAGGACTCGTCGCTGGGCTACGCCAAGACGTTCCTGCGCCAGATGGAGGACTGCCTGGCGCTCGCGCTCGACCGCGGCGTCAAGATCGTCGTCAACGCCGGCGGGCTCAACCCCGAGGGCCTCGCGCGCAAGCTCGGCGCCAAGGTCGGGTACGTCACCGGTGACGACCTCAAGGAGCGGTTCCCGGAAGCGTTGACCGCCAACGCCTACCTCGGCGCGTGGGAGATCGCGGAGTGCCTGCGGCAGGGTGCGCAGGTCGTGGTCACCGGGCGCGTCACGGACGCGAGCCTCGTCGTGGGACCGGCCGCGGCGCACTTCGGGTGGGCGCGCGACGACTGGGACCGGCTGGCGGGTGCCACGGTCGCGGGCCACGTGCTGGAGTGCGGGACCCAGGCCACCGGCGGGAACTACTCGTTCTTCACCGAGATCGACGCGACGCGGCCGGGGTTCCCGATCGCGGAGGTCGACGAGGACGGGTCGTGCCTGATCACCAAGCACGACGGCACGGGCGGCGCGGTCACGGTCGACACCGTGACGGCACAGCTGCTCTACGAGATCGGCGCACCGGAGTACCTGGGACCGGACGTGACGACGCACTTCGACACCATCCGGCTGGACGAGGACCCCCGCGGTGTCCGGATCAGCGGGGTGAAGGGCAGTCCGCCGCCGGACACGCTCAAGGTGTGCCTCAACACGCTGGGCGGCTTCCGGAACTCCACGACGTTCGTCCTCACCGGACTGGACGTCGACGCGAAGGCGGCACTGGTCCGGCGCCAGCTCGCCGACGCCATCGGCGACGAGGGCCTGACGTGGACGCTGGCGCGCACCGACCGGCCCGACGCCGCGACCGAGGAGCAGGCCAGCGCGCTGCTGCACGCGACGATCAAGACGACGGACCCGAAGCGCGCCAAGGGGTTCAGCCGGGCCGCGATCGAGCTGGCGCTGGCGAGCTACCCCGGGTTCCACGTCACGGCGCCGCCGGGCGACGGCACGCCGTTCGGCGTCTACCAGGCCGCGTACGTGTCCCGTGACGAGGTCGACGCGAAGGCGGTGGTGCTGTGAAGCGGCCGCTGGGAACGATCGCCGGTGCGCGCAGCGGCGACAAGGGCGGGGACGCGAACCTCGGCGTGTGGGTGCGGTCGGATCAGGCCTACGAGTGGCTGACCGGGTTCCTGACGGCCGAGAAGCTCCGGGAGCTGCTGCCGGAGGCCGGTGAGGTCAGCCGGTACGAGCTGCCGAACCTGCGGGCGCTGAACTTCGTGCTGCACGGCCTGCTGGACGAGGGCGTGGCGAGCAGCACGCGGTTCGACCCGCAGGCCAAGGCGCTCGGCGAGTGGCTGCGGTCGCGAGAGGTCGAGATCCCGGAGGGGCTGCTGTGATCGCGAGGGACCTGTTCGAGGAGAAGAAGGAGCTGCGGGCGCTCGTCCGCGACTTCACGACCAAGGAGATCGTCCCGCACCTTTCGCAGTGGGAGCGGGACGGCGAGATCCCCCGCGAGCTGCACGAGAAGGCCGCGGCGATCGGGTTGCTGGCCATCGGGTTCTCCGACGGCGACCTGCTCGACTCCGTGGTGCTGACCGAGGAGATCATCCAGGCCGGCGGGTCGAGCGGGGTGATCGCCGCGCTGTTCACGCACGGCATCGCCGTCCCGCACATCTGGCAGTCCGGCAACGAGGACCTGATCGAGCGGTTCGCGAAGCCGGCCATCCGCGGCGAGAAGATCGGCAGTCTCGCGGTCACCGAACCCGGCGCGGGCTCGGACGTCGCGAGCATCCGGACCAAGGCCGTGCGCGACGGCGACCACTACGTCGTCAACGGCTCCAAGACGTTCATCACCTCCGGCTGCCGCGCCGACTTCGTCACGACGGCGGTCCGGACCGGCGGCGACGGCTACCAGGGCATCTCGCTGCTCGTGGTCGAGGACGGGTTCACCCGCCGCAGGCTCGACAAGATGGGCTGGCACTGCAGCGACACCGCGGAGCTGCACTTCGACGACGTCCGCGTGCCCGCTCGCAACCTCGTGGGCGAGGAGAACGCCGGGTTCGTGCAGATCATGCGGCAGTTCCAGGTCGAGCGGATCACGATGGCCGTGGAGGCGTACGCGACGGCGCAACGCGCGCTCGACCTGACCGCCGAGTGGGTGCGCAACCGCGAGACGTTCGGCAAGCCGCTGGTGAAACGGCAGGTGGTCTCGCACAAGCTCGCCGAGATGGCGCAGCGGATCGACCTCGCGCGCACCTACGCGCGGGAGGTCGCCGTGCGCGTCCACCGCGGCGAGGACGTGATCACCGAGGTGTGCTTCGCCAAGAACGCCGCCGTCGACGCGTGCTCGTTCGCGGTCGACGCGGCGGTGCAGCTGCACGGCGGCATGGGCTACATGCGGGAGTCCGAAGTGGAACGCCATTACCGCGACGCCCGCATCCTCGGCATCGGGGGCGGGGCGAGTGAAGTGATGACCGAGCTCGCGGCACGACGATTGGGGTTCGCCTGATGGGCAACAGGGAGGCGCTGCTCGCGAAGATCGCGCAGCTGGACGCCGAGCACGCCAAGGCCCTCGCGGGTGGTGGGCCGAAGTACGTCGAACGGCACCACAAGCGCGGCAAGCTGCTGGCCCGCGAACGGGTCGAGCTGCTGGTCGACGAGGACAGCCCGTTCCTGGAGCTGTCGCCGCTGGCCGCCTGGGGCACGGACTTCCCGGTCGGCGCGTCCGTCGTCACGGGCATCGGCCGGGTCGAGGGCGTCGAGTGCGTGATCGTCGCGAACGACCCGACCGTGCGCGGCGGCTCGTCGAACCCGTACACGCTGCGCAAGTCGCTGCGGGCCAACGACATCGCGTTGCAGAACCGGTTGCCGGTGATCAGCCTGGTCGAGTCCGGCGGCGCGGACCTGCCGACGCAGAGCGAGATCTTCATCCCGGGCGGCCGGGCGTTCCGCGACCTCACGCGGTTGTCTGCGGCCGGCATCCCGACGATCACGGCGGTGTTCGGCAACGCGACGGCCGGTGGCGCGTACGTGCCGGGCATGTCCGACTACGTGATCATGGTCAAGGACCGGTCGAAGGTGTTTCTCGGCGGCCCGCCGCTGGTCAAGATGGCGACCGGCGAGGACGCGGACGACGAGTCGCTGGGCGGCGCGCTGATGCACGGCGCCACGTCCGGGCTCGCGGACTTCGTGGCCGAGGACGAGACCGACGCGATCCGGCTGGCCCGCCGGGTCGTGGCGCGGCTGAACTGGCGCAAGCAGGGGCCGGAACCGGCGCCGGCCGAGGAGCCGCTGTTCGACGCCGACAGCATCCTGGACCTGGTCTCCGAGGACCAGCGGGTGCCGTTCGACCCGCGGGACGTCATCGCGCGGCTGGTGGACGGCTCGAAGTTCGACGAGTTCAAGCCGTTGTACGGCACCAGTCTCGTGACCGGCTGGGCGCGGATCCACGGCTACCCGGTCGGCATCCTCGCCAATGCGCGCGGCGTGCTGTTCAGCGAGGAGTCGCAGAAGGCCGCGCAGTTCATCCAGCTCGCGAACCAGAGCGACACACCGCTGGTGTTCCTGCAGAACACCACGGGCTACATGGTCGGCGCCCAGTACGAGCAGGGCGGCATCGTCAAGCACGGCTCGATGATGATCAACGCCGTCTCGAACAGCCGGGTGCCGCACCTGACGATCACGATGGGCGCCTCCTACGGCGCCGGCAACTACGGCATGTGCGGCCGGGCCTACGACCCGCGGTTCCTGTTCACCTGGCCCAACGCCAAGTCGGCGGTGATGGGACCGGCGCAGCTCGCCGGGGTGCTCTCGATCGTCGGGCGGCAGGCCGCCGCGGCGAAGGGGCAGGAGTACAACGAGGAGCACGACGCCGCCATGCGCACGATGGTCGAGGCCCAGATCGAGGAGCAGTCGCTCGCGCCGTTCCTGTCCGGGAAGCTCTACGACGACGGCGTGATCGACCCGCGCGACACCAGGACCGTGCTCGCCCTCTGCCTCTCCGCTGTCCACAGCGGACCGATCGAGGGCGCCGACGGCTTCGGCGTCTTCCGGATGTGAGTGCACAGTGATCAAGTCACTTCTGATCGCCAACCGCGGCGAGATCGCCCGCCGGATCATCCGCACCTGCCGGGACAACGGGATCCGCGCGGTCGCGGTGTTCTCCGACCCCGACGAGGACTCCCCGCACGTCCGGGAGGCCGACTTCGCGGTCCGGCTGCCCGGCGCGTCGCCCGCCGAGACCTACCTGCGCGCCGACCTGCTCGTCGAGGCGGCGCGGCTGGCCGGCGCGGACGCCGTGCACCCCGGTTACGGGTTCCTCAGCGAGAACGCGGGCTTCGCGCGGGCCGTGCAGGCGGCCGGGCTCACGTGGGTCGGCCCCACGCCGGACGCGATCGAGGCGATGGGCTCCAAGGTCGCCGCGAAGAAGCGCATGGCGGCGGCAGGCGTGCCCACGCTGCCGGAGCTGGACCCCGAGACCGTCACGTCGTTCCCGGTGCTCATCAAGGCTTCCGCCGGTGGTGGCGGGCGCGGCATGCGGACCGTGCGGGAGCGGTCGGAGTTCGCGCGGGAGCTGGAGAGCGCGCGGCGCGAGGCCGAGTCGGCGTTCGGCGACCCGACGGTGTTCTGCGAACCCTTGCTGGAACGGGCCCGGCACGTCGAGGTGCAGATCCTCGCCGACGCGCACGGCACCGTCTGGGCGCTCGGCGAACGCGAGTGCTCGATCCAGCGGAGGCACCAGAAGATCGTCGAGGAGTCGCCGAGCCCGGCGATGGACGACGAGGTCCGCCGGCGCCTGTTCGCCGCCGCGGTGGCCGCCGCCGAGTCGATCGGCTACGTCGGCGCGGGCACCGTCGAGTTCATGCTGAAGGGCGAGGACTTCCACTTCCTGGAGGTCAACACCCGGTTGCAGGTCGAGCACCCGGTCACCGAACTGGTGCACGGCGTGGACCTCGTCGAGTGGCAGCTGCGGATCGCCGAGGGGGCGAGACTTCCCGCCGATCCGCCGGAGCCGCGCGGGCACGCCATCGAGGTCCGGCTCTACGCCGAGGACCCCGCGCACGACTGGCGGCCCGCGAGCGGCACGCTGCACCGGTTCCACGTGCCCGGCGACGTCCGGCTGGACAGCGGCGTCGAGGACGGCTCGGTCGTCTCGGTGCACTACGACCCCATGCTGGCCAAGGTGATCGCGTACGCGCCGACCCGCCGTTCCGCCGCCCGCAAGCTCGCGACGGCGCTGGAGAACGCGCGGATCCACGGGCTGGTCACGAACCGGCAGCTGCTCGTGGACGTCCTGCGCGACCACGACTTCCTCGCCGGGGACACGCACACCGGGTTCCTGGCCGAGCACGACTTCACCAGGACCGCGGACCCGCACCCGTTCGCGCTCGCCGCGGCCCTCGCGCAGGCGGCCACCCGCAGGACCGGGACGCTGCCGCTGGGCTGGCGCAACGTGCGGTCGCAACGGCCCAGGGCGCGGTTCCTGGCCGGTGAGGAGCAGGTCGAGGTCGAGTACGACCCGGCGCAGGCCACCGCCGACGTCGTCACGCTGGACCTCGACGGCGTGCGCGTCCCGTTCCACGTCGCGCGGTACGGCGACGTGGTCGAGGTCGACTCGCCGCGCGGGTCGCTCACCCTGACGGTCGTGCCGCGCTTCCCCGAACCGGAGTCGAAGCTCGCACCCGGCGCGACCGTCGCCCCGATGCCCGGCACGGTCGTGCGGGTGAGCGTCCGGCAGGGCGACGTGGTCGAGGCCGGCGCCGAACTGCTGGTGCTGGAGGCCATGAAGATGGAACACCGCGTGCTCGCGACCAGCGCGGGCACGGTCACCGAACTCCTCGTCGAGCAGGCGCAGCAGGTCAACGCCGGCGATGTTCTCGCCGTTGTGGAGGAATCATGAGCTTCGTCGAGTCGGAAGAGCGGATCGCGCTGCGCAGGGCCGTGGCCGAGTTCGGCGCGAAGTACGGCCCCGAGTACTTCTCCGCCAAGGCCCGCGCGGGGGAGAAGACGACCGAGCTGTGGGAGGAGGCCGGCAAGCTCGGCTACCTCGGCGTGGCCGTGCCCGAGGAGTACGGCGGCGGTGGCGGCGGCATCGGCGACCTCGCGGCGGTGTGCGAGGAACTGGCCGCGGCCGGGTGCCCGTTGCTGCTCATGGTGGTCTCGCCGGCGATCTGCGCGACGGTGATCGCCCGGTTCGGCACGGACGAGCAGAAGTCGAAGTGGCTGCCCGGGTTCGCGGACGGCACGCTGAAGATGGCGTTCGCGATCACCGAGCCGGACGCGGGGTCCAACGCGCACAAGCTCAAGACGCGCGTGCGCCGCGACGGCGACGACTGGGTCCTCAACGGCACCAAGACCTACATCTCCGGTGCCGACGAGGTGGACGCCGTGCTCGTCGTCGCGATCCAGGAGACCGGGCCCGTGCTCGTGGTCCTGCCGACGACCGCCGACGGCTTCACCCGGCACGAGATCGACATGGACCTGGTCATGCCGGAGAAGCAGTTCACGCTGTTCTTCGACGACGTGCGGCTGCCCGCCGACGCCGTCGTCGGCTCGCCGGACCAGGGGCTGCAGCAGGTCTTCGCCGGGCTCAACCCCGAACGGATCATGGGGGCGAGCATGGGCACCGGCTCGGCGCGGCTCGCCATCGCCAAGGCCGTCGCCTACGCGCAGCAGCGCACCGTCTGGGACACGCCGATCGGCGCGCACCAAGGGCTCGCGCACCCGCTGGCGAAGGCCCACATCGAGGTCGAGCTCGCCCGGCTGATGACGCAGAAGGCCGCCGCGCTCTACGACTCCGGCCGCGACCGGGAGGCGGGGGAGGCCGCGAACATGGCCAAGTACGCGGCGGGCGAGGCCATCGCGGCCGCGGTCGACCAGGCGGTCCAGGTCCACGGCGGCAACGGCCTGACCCGTGAGTTCGGCCTCGCGTCGATGCTCGCGTCGTCGCGGCTGTCGCGGATCGCGCCCGTGTCGCGGGAGATGGTGCTGAACTTCGTCGCGCAAAACTCGCTGAAGCTGCCCCGGTCCTACTGACACACTGCGGAGCATGGGGACATTCACGAACTCGGATGGTCTCGGCCTCGCCTGGCACGGCGAGGCCGCCGACCCGGTGGTCTGCCTGCCGGGCGGGCCGATGCAGGCCTCGTCGTACCTGGCGGGCCTGCCGATCGACGACGCGATCAGGCTCGACCTGCGGGGAACGGGAGAATCGGAGAAGGCGGCGAACTACCGCGTCGACGCGCAGGTCGACGACGTGGAGGCACTGCGCCGGCACCTCGGCCTCGACAGGATCAGGCTGCTCGGCCACTCCGCGGGCGGCACGCTCGCGGTGCTGTACGCGATCCGCTTCCCGCAGCACGTCGAGGAACTCCTCCTCGTGGCGCCGAGCCCGCGCGTGGTGGGCATCGACGTGACCGACGACGACCGCCGGGAGGTCGCGGAGAAGCGGCACGCCGAACCCTGGTACGACGAGGCCTACGCGGCGTTCCAGCGGATCTGGGCCGGCGACTTCAGCGCCGAGGCTTTCCAGGGGATCACGCCGTTCCTGCACGGCCGCTGGGACGCCCGGGCCCAGCGGCTCGACGAGCACCCGCGCAACGACGAGGCCGCCCAGCAGTTCTACGGCGACGGTGCCTTCGACCCGGCGCGGGTGCGCGAGCAGGTGGGGAACCTCGACGTGCCAACGCTTCTGCTCGCCGGCGAGCTGGACGTGTCACTGCCGCCGAAGCGCGCGCAGGAGTACGCGGACCTGTTCCCGCGCGCGCGGCTGGTCGTGCAGCCCGGGGCGGGGCACTACCCGTGGCTCGACGACCCGGAGGCGTTCGCGGCCGCGGTCCAGCGCATCCCGTAGAGACCCGGCCCGAAGTCGGTGGCGGCGGCGTGCGCACGGCCCCGGTCGTCCAGGGCGGCCGGGCGCACGCCACCGCACAATTCCGCTCCCGCCGGACCTGACGCGAATTGCTCGCAGGAAGCGGGTTCGGCGGTGAATTCGATCTCCAGCACGTAGTCGTGCACGGGTTCGGAGAAGCGCCGGAAATGCGTGTGCTCGACCGTCGGATGTGGATAGATCAATTCGTACTCGATCGCGATCGACTCGCCCGCGGAGATCGGTTCGTCGAACACGAGCTCCGCGACGAGAACACCGCCGGTGCGTTCGCGGGCGACCCGGCCGACCCGGCAGGAGCGCACGGCGCTCAGCGCGGGCTGGGGCGTGCCCTGCGCGGTTCCCGTTTCGTGGCAGAGGATCCAGCGGTCCACCGAGCCCGCCTTCGCGCGCATGACCTGCCGCGACCGGACGCCGCGCACCCCGCCGCAGGGCGCGACGTCCACCCGGTCGTGCTGGGCGGTCAGTTCGAGCCCGGACCCGTCCCACGGCGTCCGCGCCGACTCCTCCCGCCTGCGGGAACGCCCGCGCGGCCGCGGGGGTCCGAGCAGCCGCGACAGGGCCGCCTCCGGCAGTCCGAGCACGTCCTCGAGGTGGGCGAGGGCCCTCATCGACTCCGGCCGCTCGGGTCTGCGCCGGCCCGACTGCCAGTAGCTCAGCGCCGTCACGCTGATCGGCGCGCCCCGCACCTTCAGCCGGTGCTGCAGCCGTTCCAGGCTGAGGCCCCGCACCTGGATCGCGACCCGCAACGCGTCCGCGAACGGACCCGTCACCAGGAGGTCGGCGAGCTCCTCGCGCGGTGGGTAAATCGTGAGCATCAGTCCTCCGTTTCCCGGAGTCAAGATCGGAAGGTTATCGGCAGCAAAGGGACCGCGGTACAGCCGATCGGCGGTTTTGCCCTCCCGGCAAACCCGGAAAGTTCAGATCTCGGGACTATTACGCCGCCCCGGCCCCGATCGGCTTCCTGAGCATCCGAGCGACGAACAGGACGACGAATGCGCAAGTCAGCGACCCTCCCCGGCGCGGCTGTCCTGATCCCGGCGTTCGCGGCCCCCGCCACCGGTGAGATCCGCTCGGCCGCGGGCGAGACCGTCGCGGGCGGCTCCTCCGCCGAGACGAGCGACTCCCGGGCACGCCGGCTCGCGGACACCGCCGTGCGGGCCGCCACCACGACCACGAGGTCGCCGTGCCGGCCACCGAGCAGCTGACCCCTCCTGGCGCGCGGCCCCGGCTCACCCGTGAGCCGGGGCCGTTCTTCCCCGCGAACGAAAGGAAGTCCTGCCCGTGAGAGCCCTGCTGGCAGTCGCCGCCCTCGGGGCGGCGGTCGTGGTCGCCCCGGCGTCCGCGGCCACCTCCTCCTACGTCGTGGTGCTCAGGGACGGCGCCGTCTCGTCCTTCTCCGGCGCGGTCGAGCACCGCTACACCCACGCCCTCAACGGTTTCAGCGCACGCCTGACCTCCCGGCAGGTCCGTGCGCTGGAGGCCGACCCCGCCGTCGCCCACGTGGAGCGCGACGGGATCGTGCGCGCCCACGGCGTCCAGGCCGACCCGCCCTGGGGACTGGACCGCATCGACCAGCGCGCGTTGCCGCTCGACCGCACCTACGCCTACAAGAGCAGCGGCCGAGGCGTGAACGTCTACGTGATCGACACCGGGATTCGCGTGACGCACCAGGACTTCGGCGGCCGCGCGCGCAACGGCTGGGACTTCGTGGACAACGATCCCGTTGCGCAGGACGACAACGGGCACGGCACGCACGTCGCCGGCATCGCGGTGGGGACGAAGTTCGGTGCCGCCAAGGACGCCACCGTCTGGGGCGTGCGGGTGCTCAACGGCACCGGCAGCGGCACGATCTCCGGTGTGATCGCGGGAATCGACTGGGTGACGGCCAACGCGGTCAAGCCCGCGGTGGCGAACATGTCGTTGGGAGGCGGTGCTTCCGCCGCGCTCGACGCCGCCGTGAAGAAGTCGATCGACTCCGGTGTCTCGTACGCGATCGCGGCCGGTGGCAGCAACACCGATCCGGGGAACTCGTCGCCGCAACGGGTTTCACAGGCGATCTGCGTGGGTGCGTTGACGCAGAACGACACCAAGGTCCCGTCGTCCAACTACGGTCCACTGGTGGACATCTGGGCCGCCGGCGTGAGCATCCCGTCCGCCTGGAACACCGGCGACACGGCGACCGCGACGCTGAGCGGCACGTCGATGGCCGCACCGCACGCGGCCGGTGTGGCGGCGCGGTTCCTGGAGGTCAACCCCGCCGCGACGCCCGCGCAGGTGGAGAACGCCTTGGTTACCACGGGAACTGCGGGCACGCCACCCGTCACTCGTATCCTCTACTGGCCGTCATCTCTGTGAAGCGTGAAATGTCCGCCCGCACAACCGCGTCTTAATCCGCGGGACACCCTTGGCAGGAACCGGATCCGTCCATAGCGTCGAAAGCGCATCGTTCCCCTGCACAAGAACGGAATGCACATCATGACGCGAAAGATCCGGTTCCTCGCCGGTGCGGGCGTGGCGAGTCTCGCCCTGTCGGTTCTGATGGTTCCCAACGCCTACGCCGCCGAGGGCGAGGTCCTCTCCCTCAACGCGCCCGAGAAGATCGCCGGCAGCTTCATCGTGAAGATGAAGGAGGGCAAGGGCAACTCGCACGCCCTCGCCTCCCGCTTCGGCGCGCAGGTCGAGCGCGACTACACGAGCTTCGGCGGCTTCAACGTGAAGCTGACCGAGAAGCAGGCCAAGCGCCTCGCCGCGGACCCGTCCGTCGAGTTCGTCGAGGCCGACCAGGTCGTGCACGTGCAGGCCACGCAGGCGAACCCGCCGTCGTGGGGGCTCGACCGCATCGACCAGCGCAACCTGCCGCTCGACTCGTCCTACAGCTACACCTCCACCGGCTCGGGCGTGACGGCGTACGTCATCGACACCGGTGTGCGCATCAGCCACTCCACGTTCGGCGGCCGGGCCTCCAACGGCCGCGACTTCGTCGACAACGACAACGTCGCACAGGACGGCAACGGCCACGGCACGCACGTCGCGGGCACCATCGCCGGCTCGCAGTACGGCGTCGCGAAGGCCGCCAAGATCGTCGCCGTCCGCGTGCTCGACAACTCGGGCTCCGGCACCCTCGCCGGTGTCGCCGCCGGCATCGACTGGGTCGGCAACAACGCCGTGAAGCCCGCCGTGGCGAACATGTCGCTCGGCGGCAGCTCCAACGCCACCCTCGACACCGCCACGCGCAACGCCATCGCCAAGGGCGTCACGTTCGCGGTCGCGGCCGGCAACTCGAACGCCAACGCCTCGACCTTCTCCCCGGCCCGCGTGACCGAGGCGATCACCGTGGGCGCCACCGAGCGCACCGACGCCCGCGCGTCCTACTCGAACTACGGCTCCGTGCTCGACATCTTCGCGCCGGGCTCGGCCATCACGTCGGCGTGGAACACGTCCGACTCGGCCACCAACACCATCTCGGGCACGTCGATGGCCACCCCGCACGTCGCGGGCGCCGCGGCGCGCTACCTCTCCACCAACCCGTCGGCCACGCCGTCCCAGGTCGCCTCGTACCTGGTCGCGCAGTCGACCGCCTCGAAGGTGACGAACCCGGGCTCGGGTTCGCCGAACCGCCTGCTGTACCTCGCGCCGTCCGCGTGAGCCGAGTTCCGGGAAGGGCCGCGACCCCGGTC
>NZ_JBHXCW010000136.1:0-21085 GCF_042725365.1 Lentzea sp. NPDC060358
CCGTTCGAGCGGTCCCGGAGGACTAGGAGCGCAGCATCTCGGCGACGAGGAACGCGAGCTCGAGCGACTGCTGCGTGTTCAGGCGCGGGTCGCACGCCGTCTCGTAGCGGCCGGCGAGGTCGTCGTCGGAGATCTCCTGGGCGCCGCCGAGGCACTCGGTGACGTCCTCACCCGTGAGCTCGATGTGGATGCCGCCGGGGTGCGTGCCGAGCCGGCGGTGCACCTCGAAGAAGCCCTGGACCTCGTCGACGATGCGGTCGAAGTGGCGGGTCTTGTAGCCGGTCGACGACTCGTGCGTGTTGCCGTGCATCGGGTCGCACTGCCAGATGACCTTGTGGCCGCTGGCCTCGACCTTCTCGACGATCGCGGGGAGCACGTCGCGCACCTTCTGGTTGCCCATGCGCGAGATGAGCGTCAGACGCCCCGGCTCGTTGCGGGGGTCGAGGCGCTCGACGTACTCGACGGCCATCTCGGGCGACGTCGTCGGGCCGATCTTGAGGCCGATCGGGTTCGACAGCATCTCCGCGAACGCGATGTGCGCGCCGTCGAGCTGGCGGGTGCGCTCGCCGATCCACACGAAGTGCGACGACAGGTCGTACAGCCGCGGCTGGTCGCCCGTCGTGTCGAGGCGCAGCAGCGCGCGCTCGTAGTCGAGCAGCAGCGCCTCGTGCGAGGCGAAGATCTCCGTGCCGTGCAGCGACTGGTCGTTCACGCCGCAGGCCGACATGAACTTCAGGCCCCGGTCGATCTCGCCGGCCAGGGCCTCGTAGCGCTCGCCCGCGGGCGAGGTGCGCACGAAGTCGCGGTTCCAGTCGTGCACGCGGTGCAGGTCCGCGAGACCCGCGCCGGTCAGCGCGCGCAGCAGGTTCATCGCCGCGCCGGCGTTGGCGTAGGCGCGGATCATGCGGCCGGGGTCCGGGACGCGGGCCTCGGGCGTCGCGACCAGGGAGTTGATGATGTCGCCGCGGTAGGACGCCAGGCCGAGGGCGTCGATGTTCGACGAGCGCGGCTTGGCGTACTGGCCGGCGATGCGGCCGACCTTCACCACCGGCAGGCTCGCGCCGTAGGTCAGCACGACGGCCATCTGCAGCAGGGTCCGGATGTTCGCGCGGATGTGCGGCTCGGTGTTGTCGGCGAACGTCTCCGCGCAGTCACCCCCCTGCAGCAGAAACGCCTCACCGTTCGCGACCTGCGCCAGTTGCGTGTGCAGCCGGTCGATCTCGGCGGGCACGGTGATCGGCGGCACGCTCTCCAGCACGGCCCGCACGCGACGCACCTGTTCGGCGTCGGGCCACTCCGGCTGCTGGGCGGCCGGGCGCGACAGGGCGTCGTCCAGGCGCTTGCGCATCTCGGGAGGCAGCGGCGGGAGCTCGGGAAGCGTGTCGATGGGCACGTCCACGGTCCAGTTCACGCTGCTCAGCTTAATTGTTCCACACTGAGAGACCAGGCCGGGCCTGTCAGCCCTCCCGCACCTGTTCCGGGGTGCGATTTCCGTTGGGCCACCTGGGGAGGTCTGTCAGGTGTCAACAGCCGCCCACTCCCCCTGCCGGGACGCCGCACTGCATGATGTGGCCATGAACGCCACCCGATTGGATGACAGCACCGCCACCCGGTTGCTGGGCATCGCGGTCGAGAACGTGCAACGCGACCACCCGGTGCACTGGACGCACGTGATCGACGGCGACCACCGCCTGGTTCCGCAGCGGGTGCTGCACCCCGTGTTCGCCGGGTCGTTCGACTGGCACTCGTGCGTGCACCAGACGTGGCTCGCCGTGCGGTTGCTGCGCCTGCGGCCCTCGCTGCAGGGCGCCGACGCGGCCCGGGACGCCCTCGACAAGCTGATCACACCGGAGAACTGCGCCGTGGAGGCCGAGTTCTTCGCCTCGCCGGCGGGCCGGTACTGGGAGCGCCCGTACGGCTGGGCGTGGCTGCTGCACCTCGACGCGGAGCTGCGCACCTCCGGCCTGCCGTGGTCGGTCGAGCCGATCGCGGACGTGCTGCGCAACCGGTGGCTGGAGTGGATCTCGCAGGCCCGGCTGCCGATCAGGACCGGCACGCACGGCAACACCGCGTTCGCGACCGGCCTGGTGCACGACGCGGCGCTGGCGACCGGCGACACCGAGATCGTGACGGCGTGCCGCGAGGCGGCGCTGCGCTGGCACGGGGCCGAGGCGGGGTACGGCGGGTTCGAGCCGGACGCCGCCGACTTCCTGTCCCCTGCGCTGACGACGGCCGACCTGATGCGCCGCGCCCTGGAGCCCGCCGCGTTCGCCGACTGGTTCGACGCCTACCTGCCGGAGCTCGAGTCGCAGCGGTGGCGGGTGCTGCGCGAGCCGTTCCCGGTCGACGACCCCGCCGACCCGTACGGCTCGCACCTGGCCGGGCTCGCGCTGTCGCGGGCGTGGAACTGGGAGGCGATCGCGGAGTCGCTGCCCGAGGGCCACCGGTACGTGCCGCTGGCGCGCACGGCGTCCGCCGCGCACCGCGAGGCCGGGTGGAGCTACGTCTTCGGCGGGCACGGGTACATGGCCGACCACTGGCTCGGCACGTTCGGCGCCTACCTGGACGCGAAGGCCTTCTGACGCTGTGCGCCGGCGCTGATATACCGGATATCAGTTGATATACCGCATATCAGTTGCCGGCGGTCAGGTTCGCGCGGCGGATCAGGGTGAGCGCGATGCCCCTCGCCGCGGCGCGCACCTGCGCGGCGTGTACGCGCGGGTCGAACCGGGTGGCCGGGCCGGCGACGCTGACGGCGGCCACGACGGCGCCGTCGTGGCCCAGCACCGGGGACGCCACGCAGGCCAGGCC
The DNA here is from genome assembly GCF_042725365.1 of Lentzea sp. NPDC060358. NCBI lineage: Bacteria > Bacillati > Actinomycetota > Actinomycetes > Pseudonocardiales > Pseudonocardiaceae > Lentzea > Lentzea sp. NPDC060358. The sequence goes on from NZ_JBHXCW010000136.1 coordinate 2,812, forward strand.
TGGTGCACGCGGGCGTCCGGCCGTGCCTCGACCCGCGTCACGAGGTGGGTCCGGACGCCTGGGGCCGTCAGCGCTTCGAGCCGCCCGGTGATCTCGGCGGTCGTGAGGTGCTTGCGGGACAACGCGACCACGTGCATGCGGGACGGCCGACATCCGCCCGATCAGGAACGGGCCCGCGGTGTCGCGCAGCCACGCCTTCACGCCGCTCAGACCTGCCGCGACCCGGTAGAGCCGGTCGGTGAACTTCAGCAGCCGGACACCGGCGGGGTGGCGTTCGGCGTCGTAGGTGTCGAGCAGGTCCGGGTCCGCGCCGTGGACCACCGCGGCGATCTCGCCGAGGAGAGCCGTGACAGCAGCGCCGGTCGGGTGAGCCGGGTGCCGCGCCGGACGGTGACGCCGTGGCGCGCGAGGTCCCGCGGCAGTTCCTCCACTTCGGACTGCGGCGCCATCAGGATGAACTGGTACGGCGTGGTCGCCGCCCGCGCCCGGTCGAAGTCGAGGCCCCCGACGTGCTTTCCCCTGACGTGGAACCGGATCCCGGACGTGACGACGCCGCGCTGGAGCAGTTCGTCGGCGAGTCCGATGCCGTGGAACAGTTCCACGGTCCGCGCCCGGACGGCGAACGCCCGCGACTGCGTGGCAGGCCCGGCGTTGGCGTCGACGACGCACACCCGCACGCCCTGGCGCACCAGCAGCGCCGCCGTCATCAGCCCGCTCGGGCCGGCGCCCACGACCAGCACGTCGCAGTCGTGGCGGGACAGCGGCTTCGGCGCGGGTGCCCGGGGTTTCGGCGGGGCGTCGGGGCGGTGCCCGGTCTTGCCGAGCCCGGTCGGCAGAACCCGAGGTGGGTGCAGGGACCGGTCTCGTCGGCGTCCGGCTCGGGCAGGACGGGGCGCGCGTGGCCCATCGGGGACCTCCGGAATGCTCAATGGTCGATGAATCAGCACCATCCCAGCGAGCAGGCTCCCGGCCCCAGCACGAGTCCCCGGCCAGCCGGACACGCGAAAGGGCCCGGACACCACGGGGGTGTCCGGGCCCTTCACAGCGGGGCGGATCAGGCGCCGAAGAAGACCTCGGCCTCTTCGTAGCGCTCCGCCGGCACCGTCTTGAGCTCGGCGGTGGCCTCCGACAGCTTCACCCGGACGATGTCGGTGCCGCGCAGCGCGACCATCGTGCCGAAGTCGCCCGCGGCGACGGCGTCGACGGCGTGCAGGCCGAAGCGGGTCGCGAGGACGCGGTCGTAGGCGGTCGGCGTGCCACCGCGCTGGATGTGGCCGAGGACGGCCGCGCGGGACTCCTTGCCGGTGCGGTCCGCGATCTCCTCCGCGAGCCACTGGCCGACGCCACCGAGGCGGACGTGGCCGAACGCGTCGCGCTCGCCGGAGTGCAGCACCTCGGCGCCGCCCTCGGGGATCGCGCCCTCGGCGACGACGATGATCGGCGCGAACTCGCTCTCGAAGCGGCGCTCGACGTGCTCGACGACCTTGTCGACGTTGAACGGGCGCTCGGGCACGAGGATGACGTTCGCGCCGCCGGCGAGACCGGAGTGCAGCGCGATCCAGCCCGCGTGACGACCCATGACCTCGACGACGAGAGCGCGGTGGTGCGACTCGGCCGTGGTGCGCAGGCGGTCGATGGCCTCGGTCGCGATGTGGACCGCGGTGTCGAAGCCGAACGTGTAGTCCGTGGCGCCCAGGTCGTTGTCGATCGTCTTCGGCACGCCGACGACGCCGATGCCGTCGTCGGTCAGGCGCTTCGCGACACCGAGGGTGTCCTCGCCGCCGATCGCGACGATGGCGTCGATCTGGTTCTCCGCGATGGTCTCGCGGATGCGGTCGACACCGCCCTCGACCTTGTAGGGGTTCGTGCGCGACGAGCCCAGGATCGTGCCACCGCGGGTGAGGATCTCCTCGACGTCCGCGAGGTCGATCGACTTGGTGAGGTTCTCGATCGGACCCTGCCAGCCGTTCCGGAACCCGACGATCTCCCAGCCGTGTGCCTTGATGCCCTTGCGGACCACGGCCCGGATCACGGCGTTCAGACCGGGGCAGTCACCACCGCCAGTGAGCACACCGATGCGCATCTGCTTCCCCATCTCTCGTGTTCTGTGTCACGCAGACTTTCACGAGCTGTATCGGTGCAGCAACGCGGGGTCTCACCTACCGGACGGGAAAGCCGGTTTTCCGCCGGTGTTCCTCGATCACCTTCCAGCGCGCGAGGTTGTGCCGGGCGTCGGCGAGCGCGTCGTGCGCGTCGGCGGGCGGGGCCGGCAGCTTCGGGCGGCCGACGTCGTCCCAGCGTTGCCGCAGGTCGCGCGTGAACCGGGGCAACGCGCGCGGCAACGCCGGCATGGCACCCCACAGCTGGGCCAGCGCGACGTGGTCGTAGGCGGCGAACCAGGCCCACAGCTCCACCTCGTCACGGGCGGCGCCCCGCGCGCCGAGGAAGTCGAGCAGGTCCTCGCGGATGCGGTCCCTGCTGCGCCACGCCCTGTCGGCGGGCGAGGGGAGCTGGTTGAGGACGTTCTGCCGCACCCACGGACCCGCGCGCTCGGGGTCGAACTCGGTGGACACGGCGTAGAACTCGCGGCCTTCCTCGTCGACCACGCCGATCGACACGAGGTCGATCGTCACCCCGTCCTCGATGAACTCACAGTCGTAGAAGAACCGCACCGCGACACCCTAGGGGTCCGGTCAGCCCGCCTTCTTCTGGGGCACCCGGTCGGGCTTGCCGCCCTGCTCGTCCGCCTGCTCCTTGGCCTTGGCCGCGTAGACGTCGACGTACTCCTGGCCGGAGAGCTCCATCAGCGCGTACATGATCTCGTCGGTGATGGACCGCAGCACGAACCGGTCGCCCGACAGGCCCTCGTAGCGGGAGAAGTCGAGCGGCTTACCGATCTTGATCCGGATCGGGTACGGCTTCCACATCTTCGAGCCGATGGGGTTGGCCTTGTCCGTGCCGAACATCGCCACGGGGATGACCGGCGCACCGGACTCCAGGGCGATCCAGGCGACGCCGACCTTGCCCTTGTAGAGGCGCGCGTCGGGCGAACGGGTGCCCTCGGGGTAGATGCCGAGCAGCTTGCCCTCGCGCACGATCCGCACGCCGGTGTCGAGCGCCCCCTGCGCGGCGGACGCGCTGGACCGGTCGATCGGCACCTGGCCGACGCCGGAGAAGAACCACTTCTGGAGCTTGCCCTTGATCCCCGTGCCGGTGAAGTACTCGATCTTGGCGGGGAAGGTGACGCGCCGCGACAGCATCAGCGGCAGGAAGAACGAGTCGGAGACGGCGAGGTGGTTGCTCGCCAGGATCGCTCCGCCTTCCTTCGGGATGTTCTCGGCGCCCTCGATGATCTTGGGCTGGAAGAACAGCCGCAAGATCGGTCCCAGGAGGACGTGCTTCATGATCCAGTACAGCACAGCGGGGAGCGCCTCCCTAGACACCGAACCTTGATCCCGGCGACCAGCCTACGGAGCCGACCGCACCTCACACAACGAATCCCATGTCCGGGCGTCACGGCGTACTGAGACACGGAGCCCGGCCGGCACCTGAAGATGGTGACTCAGCCGACTGACGTAGCCCGCAACACTCGGCCGTCGTGCAACGATGTGGAGTCAGAGGGTTGCGGCACGTGGAGAGGCTCTGGATGAACGCCCGGCGCGACTCGACCGACGGCCCCGAGAACGTCGACGAGCTCTTTGCCGAGATCGTCGCGGGTCTCGAACGGGACGGGGTCGGCATGGACTGGCTCGCCCCCGAGGAGGCGCGCCAGGAGAACACCCGGCACGTCGCGGAGACGCGCGAGGAAGTGGCCGAAGTCGTCGAGCCCGAACCCGACGACGAGCCGGAACGCCGCGAACGCGACGACGAGGACCACTACGTCCCGCCGGAGCCGCCACCGTTCCCGGTGCTGCGCGCCTCGACCCTCGCCGCGCTCGGCCTGTTCGTGCTCGGCATCGTCCTGCTGGTCGCCCCCGGCCTCTTCGGCCTGCAGCCGCGCATCGGCACACCGCTGTCGCTGGTGGCGCTGTGCGCGGGCGTCGGCTGGCTGATCCTGCGCATGCGAAACACCCCGCCGCCGGACTCCGGGTGGGACGACGGCGCGCAGGTGTGAAGGCCCGGTAACGACGTGATAACGGCCACTCGCATCTTCAGATAACGATTCGGTCGTGCTTACCGTGTCGGGCATGGACCAGATGCAGCACCTGATGATGGCCCGCGCCATGGCGACGCTGACCAAGAAGGACGTGGAGCCGGCGAAGCGCCGCCGCCCGCGCATCCTGCGCCGTCTCGGCCGCTAGAGCCTTTCCGACCTGGGCGTTCGCGGCGAGCGAACATCCCCGATCCGCTCGCCGCGACCACCTCTTCCGGACCTGGGAGCAGGCCCGGAAGCCTCAGCTCTTCTTCTTCAACGCCTCGGGCTTGTGGACCGCGTCCCGCCCGCTCTTCGCGCTCTCCACCCGGTACTGCGGCTCGTCCGGCGACGCCTTGACCTTGCGGCCGGCCGCCTGCTTCTCCGTGGTGATCTCCTCCTTGACCTCGCCGTGCGTCTTCGAGCCGTGGCTGGACCACTCGACCTCGTCACCGGGCTTGAAAGGGTGCTCGCTCATGACACCGGGGTACCCCGTTCGGACGAGTCGACCCATCCAGGAGGACGACACGCGCGCGGGGAGCCGTCCCTAGGAGCGGCGGTGGTTCCTGGGCCCCCGCGCGGTCAGCTGCGCCGCCGTCTCCCGGGCCAGCGTCGCCGCGCCCACGATCCCGGCGTCGTCGCCGAGCTGCGCCGTGCGGATCCGCGCGAGCGGCCGGTGGCCCGCGCCGGTGACGAGGGAGGCGTAGCGCTCGCGGGCGTCGTCGAGGAACAGCGGCGCCGACGTCGACACCCCTCCCCCGATGACGATCACCTCGGGGTCGTACACGTCGGCGACGAGCGCCAGGCCCTCGCCGAGCCAGCGGGCCAGGTCGGCCATCGCGCGCTTGGCCAGCGGGTCGCCGTCGCGCGCGGCGCCCGCCACCCGCCTCCCGGTCACCGCGCGGCTGTCGCCCGCGGCCTCGCGGGCCAGCACGGTCGAGACGCCGGGGTGCTTGGCGAGCAGTTCGACGGCGGTGGCGCTCAGGGCCGTGCCGCTGCAGTAGCGCTCCCAGCAGCCGTTCTTGCCGCACGGGCAGGGGCGGCCGTCCGGGACGACGCGCAGGTGGCCCAGTTCGGGCGCCACGCCGTGCGCGCCGCGGAATACCTCGCCGTCGAGCAGCAGGGCGGCGCCGATGCCGGTGCCGATGGCGACCAGCACCGCCGTCGAGGCACCGCGGGCGGCGCCGAAGCGGTGCTCGGCGAGCGCGGCGGCGTTCGCGTCGTGCTCCAGCACCACGGGCATGCCGAGGCGCTCGCTCATCCGTTCCGCGACGTTCACCTGCCGCCACGCGAGGTGCGGCGCGAACCGGACGGTGCGGCGGTCCGAGGCGATGAACCCGGCGACGGCCAGGCCGACGGCGGTGACGGCGTGCCGGTCCGCGACCTCCTCGACGGCGGCCACGATCGCGTCCTCGAGCGCGCGTTCGCTGGGAGGCGTCGGCGCCCGCGACGTGTCGAGCACCGACCCGCGCGCGTCCACGACACCCGCGCGCACGCTGGTGCCCCCGATGTCCACTCCGACGGTGAGCACTAGTCGGTCTTCCTGACGACCTTGATGTGCTGCACGCGCTGACCCGCGTCCGGCACCGGTTCCTCGGCCGGGGCGGCGGGTGCGGCGGGCTCGCGCAGGGCCGCGCGCAGCACCGCGACCAGGCCCGCGGCGTGCTCGGCGGCCTTGGCGGCGAGCTCCGAGCGGTCGCCGCGCAGCAGCGCCACGCCGTTGCACACCGGGCACCAGCCGCACGTCTCGGGCGTGTGGGTGCCGTCGCCCGCCTCGGCGACGCGCTGCAGCCACGGCTGCATCCGCTCGGCGGCCGTGTCGAGGAGCAGCCTCAGCTCCTCGGCCAGCTTGCCGGGGTTGCCGGCCTCGTTCTCGGTCATCCAGAGCTCCGATCAGCGCCACAACGAGGGGTCGGGGCGGAAACCCACCGTCACGCCGCCCGAATCCATCTCCGCGCCGGTCACGATGCATCGCTTGAGCAGCGACGGCAGCGCCACGAGCCGGCGCCGTCCGTCGACGGTCAGCGCGAGGTCGTCGTCCACCCGCGCGAGGTCCAGTTCCGCGTCGTCGGTCAGCGGCACCGCGATCCGCAGCGAGTACCGGGCGTCGAGCCCGCGCCCGCGGCCGGAGACCTCCAGCAGCGGCGTGCGCCCGGACGCACCCGGCACCGGGTCGTCGTCGCCGTAGAGCTGCGCCGCGACCTCGAGCAGCGCGGGCACGCCGACGGGCTCGGCCGCGCGGTGCCCGACCGTGCGGATGCCGCCGATCCCGGTCAGCTCCGCGAGCACGGCGTCCTGCTCCCGGCGGCGGGTCCGCAGCCAGTCGGCCGCCGCGCCGGTCTCGTCGCCCGGAGCCGGCACCAGCCGGTTCGCGACCACGCCGTCGACGCGGATGCCCTGCAGCGCGAGCGCGGTGAGCGTGCGCCGGGTCTCGGCGGCGACCACCCGTTCGGGGGTCAGCACGAGCCGCACCGAGCACGACGACGGGTCGGCGAGCAGCGAGCGCAGCGCGTCCAGCCGCTCGGCGAGCCTGCTCAGCGCGTCAGCCGTGGCGTCCCACCTCTCGGCGGTGCCGGTGCCCGCGACCCCGGCGAGCAGGCCGCGCACGACGCGCCGGTGGGTCGGGAAGAGCCGTTCGAGGTAGCCCGCGAACGCCTCGGGCAGCGAGAGCAGCCGCAGCGTCTCGGCGGTCGGGCCGCAGTCGACGACCACGACCTCCCAGGGCCCGGACACCGCGAGGCGCCGCACCTCCGCCAGGGCGAGGAGCTCCTCGACGCCCGGCAGCACGGTGAGCTCCTCGGCGTCGAGCTCGTCGACGCCCGCTCCGGCGAGCACTGTGCGCAGGTGGCCGCGCAGCTCGCCCCACGCCTCGTCGACGAGGCCGCGGGGGTCGATCTGGCAGGCGTAGAGCCCGCCGACGCCCAGCTCGGGGGTGTCCACTTCGGACGGCGTGGAACCCAGCCGGGTGTCGAGGGCGTCACCGAGCGAGTGCGCGGGATCGGTGGAGACCACGAGCGCCTTGCGGCCGCCGGCCGCCAGCGAGGCCGCCGTCGCGGCGGCCAGCGTCGTCTTGCCGACCCCGCCCTTGCCGGTGAAGAGCAGGACCTGGCTCAAGCCGCCTTCTCCGCGCGCTTCTTGAGCTCCTTGAGCGCGGTGTCGAGGATCAGCTTCTCGGCCTTGCGGCGGAACAGGCCGATCATCGGGATCACCAGCTGCACCGACAGCGTGTACGTGACCTTGGTGCCGGTGCCGGAGGGCGCCAGCACGTAGCTGCCGTGCTGGGACTTCTGCATGGTGCCCTTGACGAGGTCCCACTGCACCGACAGGCCGTCGGCGGCCCAGTCGTAGGACAGGGTGTACTCGTCCTTGACGGGACCCTGGTCGATCGCGAACCGGACCTGGTCGGCGCGGCCGTCCGCACCGGTGCCGAGGACCTCGACCTCCTTCATCCCGTTCGCCCAGTCCGGGTACGACGGGAAGTCCGCGATGATCGCCATGATCTTCTCTGGCGGAGCGTCGATGACGATGGACTGAGTGGACTCGTCGGCCATGTGTGAGGAGGTTACTCGCGTCTTTACCAGTTGAGGACGTGAGGCTTGCCGCTGCGCTGGAAGTGACCGACGTTGATGCACTCGGTGTAGCCGATGCGCACGCGCCTGGCCAACGGCTGGTGCACGTGCCCGAACACCGACCAGCGGGGCCGTTCGCGCACGATCTTGGCCAGCGCGGCCCGCGAGCCCCACTCCGGGCGGCGCGCCACGACGTCGTAGGTGAGCTCGGGCACCGACGGCGGGATGTGCGTGCACAGCACGTCGACCTGCCCCATCCCCTCCAGCGCCGCGGCCATGTCCTCCTCCGTGCGCAGGTACGGGAACCAGGGCGCGCCGGGGTTGCGGACCGCGCCCGGCAGGAGCAGCCCGCCGCCCGCGAAGCCGAACCGCAGCCCGCCGATCTCCGCCGCCTCGCCGTCGAGCACGTGCACGCCCACGCCCGCGAACTGCGGCCACAGGTGGGGACTGTCCACATTGCCCGGTGTGGCGTACGTCGGCGCGGACATCGCCGAGAACAGCGCCTGGTACTGCTCCAGCACGGCTTCTTCCACGACGGAACGCGCGTCCGCGAGACCGTCCCAGAGCGACCGGATGTAGCTCGCGGTGTCGGCGCGCCGGGTGCCGCGGCGCAGCTCGGCGAAGACCCCGACCTTCTCGGCCCCGAAGACGCGCCCGAGGATTCCCCGGGAGTGGTCGTGGTAGTCGACGAAGTCGATCAGGTCGCCGAGCACGACGAGGGCGTCGGCGCCCTCACCGGCGCGCGCGAGCGCCTCCGCGTTGCCGTGCACATCGGAAACCACGTGAACCCGCACGGTTCCAACTTAGTTGAAGTCTTGGCAAGATCACGGGAGCGGTGGGCAGCCGGCGGGACGGCCGTCCTCCAGCGTCAGCTTGAGGCCCAGTGCGACGGACTTCGCGTCCAGCTGGCGCCGCCGCACCTCCCGGAGAGCGGTGCGCGGCGTGAACGACCCGGTGGGCGGATCAGCGCGGAGGAAGTAGTGCAGCACAGTGCCGTCGAGCATCGGCTCGAGCCAGACCTCCATCGTGCCGACGAGCGCGCCGCCGACCGTCCAGCGCAGTCCCTCGTCCCCGCGGTTCGCGTAGACGTCCAGTACGAGATCGGGCCAGAACTCGCGCCACGACGCCGGCGCGGCGAAGGCGGCGGCGACCACGCTGGGTGGTACCGCCAGGAAAGTCTCGTCCACGACATCGACGCTGGCCATGGGGACAAAAGGTAACGGAAGGGCGTACCAACCTTTGTATCGCCGGAATCACACGCTAAGTTTCCCCACCAGTAACAAAACACCGTACGGAGGTTGACGTGCGCGAGTTCAGCGTCCCCGCCACCGCCGAAGTGGCTCCGGAGGAGAACCTCACCGACATGGTGTGGGCCAACGCGGAACGCTTCGGCAACGCCGTCAGCTTCCGCAGGCAGGTCGACGGCACCTGGGTGGACATCACGGCGCGTGATTTCGCCGCGCAGGTCATGGCTGTCGCCAAGGGCCTCGTCGCGGCCGGTCTCGAGCTGGGCGACCGGGTCGGCCTGGTCTCCAAGACCCGCTACGAGTGGTCGTTGCTCGACTTCGCCATCTGGGCGGCGGGCGGCGTCGTGGTGCCGATCTACGAGACTTCGTCGGCGGACCAGATCGAGTGGATCCTGTCCGACTCGGGCGCCAAGGCGGTCTTCGTCGAGGCGTCCTCGCACCGCGCGCTGGTCGACGACGTCGTCGGCAAGCTGCCCGAGCTGCGCCACGTGTGGCAGATCGAGGGCTCGGCCGCCGCGGTCGACGAGCTGACCGCGCTGGGCGCGGAGATCACCGACGAGCAGGTGCACGAGCGCCGCAAGCAGGCCAAGGCCGAGCACACGGCCACGCTGGTCTACACGTCCGGCACCACGGGCCGGCCCAAGGGCTGCACGCTGACGCACCGCAACCTCGTGTCCGAGGTGCGCTCGGCGCTGTCGCGGTTCCCGGAGATCCTCGCCGCGGGCAACTCGCTGCTGCTGTTCCTGCCGCTCGCGCACATCCTGGCCCGCGCCCTGGCGCTGGCGTGCGTGTACTCGCGCGTGACGCTGGGCCACACCGCCGACGTGAAGAACCTCGTCGACGACCTCGGCCAGTTCCGCCCGACGTTCGTCGTCGCGGTGCCGCGCGTGTTCGAGAAGGTCTACAACGGCGCGAAGCAGAAGGCGCACGCCGGCGGCAAGGGCAAGATCTTCGACGCCGCCGAGGCCACCTCGGTCGCGTACTCGACCGCGCTCGACAACGGCGGTCCCGGTCTCGGCCTGCGGCTCAAGCACGCGGTGTTCGACAAGCTGGTGTTCGCGAAGCTGCGGGCGGCGCTGGGCGGCCGTGCCGTCGCGGCGGTCTCCGGCGGCGCCCCGCTGGGCGACCGGCTGTCGCACTTCTTCCGCGGCGCGGGCATCCCCGTCTACGAGGGCTACGGCCTGACCGAGACGTCGGCGGCGGCGTGCGTGACGTTCCGCGGCTCGGAGAAGGTCGGCACGGTCGGCCTGCCGGTGCCCGGCACGTCGGTGCGCATCGCCGAGGACGGCGAGATCCTCATCAAGGGCGACATCGTCTTCACCGGCTACTGGAACAACGAGGCCGCCACCAAGGAGGCGCTGGAGGACGGCTGGTTCCACACCGGCGACATCGGCGAGCTCGACTCCGACGGCTACCTCAAGATCACGGGCCGCAAGAAGGAGATCATCGTCACCGCCGGTGGCAAGAACGTCTCCCCCGCGCAGCTCGAGGACCGCATCCGGGCGCACCCGCTGATTTCGCAGTGCATGGTCGTCGGCGACAAGCAGCCGTTCATCGGCGCGCTGATCACCATCGACCCGGAGTTCTTCCCGTCGTGGAAGGAGTCGCACGGCAAGCCGGCGTCGGCCGAGGTCCCGGACCTGATCGAGGACGCCGACCTGATCGCGGAGATCCAGGCCGTGGTCGACGAGGCGAACAAGTCGGTGTCGAAGGCGGAGGCGATCCGCAAGTTCCGCGTGCTGCCGGTGGACTTCACCGAGGCGGGCGGCGAGATGACGCCGTCGCTCAAGCTCAAGCGGTCGGTCGTGGCGACGACCTACGCGTCGGACATCGACGCGATCTACGCGAAGTAGTTCCGGAACACGCGAAAGGCCCAGGAGCTGAGAGAGAGCTCCTGGGCCTTTCGACCCCCAGCGATCGCGATCCGCGGAGAATCCGCCGAACCCGAGAAGTTGTCGCCCCGGCCCCCCGACCGGGACGTGGAGAACATTGCCGTACGGCGCTGACGTTTCGCTGACGCGTCGATGTCACTCCGCGACAGCACGCCAATAGGCTGTCGGGCGAAGGGATCGTCCGGCGACCACGAGGGGAAGGCGATGGCTCCGGGTCCGCAGTTCCGGCTGCTCGGCCCGATGGAGGTGCGCCTGCAGGGCTCGCCGGTGGTGCTCCGCGCGGGCAAGCACAGGGCGTTGCTGGCGGCGTTGCTGCTGCGGCCCAACCGCGTCGTGCCCGTGACGGAACTCGTCGAGCACGTGTGGGGTGACGCTCCCCCCGCGCGCACGCGTGGCGCGGTGCAGACGTACGTCATGCGGCTGCGCTCGGCGCTGGGCGACCCGTCGCTGGTCCAGACCGCCGCCGACGGCTACCGGATGCGCGTGGACCCGCTGGCCGTGGACGTGCACCGGTTCGCCGACGCGGCCGCGCGCGGTCGTGCCGCCGCCGCTGCCGACGACCTGGTGACGGCGCGGAAAGCCTTTGCCGAGGCGCTGGAGCTGTGGCGCGGCCCGGTGCTGTCGGACGTGCCGTCGGAGACGTTGCACGCCGAGCACGCGCCGCGGCTGACCGAGCTGCTGATGACGGTGCACGAGCAGCGCGTGGACGTGGAGCTCGCGCTGGGCCACCACGCGGACCTCGTGCCGGAGCTGTTCTCCCTGACGCGCGACCACCCGCTGCGCGAGCGGTTCTGGGCGCAGCTGATGCTCGCGCTCTACCGCAGCAGCCGCCAGGCGGAGGCGCTGGAGGCGTTCCGGCAGGTCGACCGGACGCTCGACGAGCAGCTGGGCATCGACCCGTCCGCCGAGCTGCGGTCGCTGCACCAGGCGATCCTGGTGGGGGCGCCGGAGCTGGCGGCGCCCGTGCCGGCCCGCGCACCGGAACGCGCGCCCGCCCCGATGCGGCTGCCGGACGACATCGCGGACTTCACCGGCCGCGCCCGGCACGTCGAGCGGATCTCGGGGCTGATCACGGGCGGCTCGGTGCCGATCGTGACCCTGGCGGGACCGCCGGGCGTGGGCAAGACGACGCTGGCGATGCACGTGGCGCACCTGCTGCGCGACCGGTTCCCCGACGGCCTGCTGCACGTCGACCTGCGCGGTTACGCGCTGGGCCCGCCGGCCGACGGGATGGACGTGCTGTCGCGGTTCCTGCGGGCGCTGGGCGTGCCGCCGGATGAGATCCCGGCGGACGCGGACGAGCAGAGCACCGTGCTGCGCTCACTGCTGGCGGGCCGGCGGATGCTGCTGGTGCTCGACAACGCCGCCGCACCCGACCAGGTGCGCCCGCTGCTGCCGGGCACGGCGTCGTGCCGCGTGATCGTGACCTCGCGCGACGACCTGCGCGGCCTGATCGCGCTGAACGGCGCCCGGACCGTGCCGGTCGACGTGTTCTCGCCGCCGGAGTCGGCCGCGCTGCTGTCGTCGCTGCGGGTGCCGGGAGACCACGCCGAGCTGGCTGAGCGGTGCGGCCACCTGCCGCTCGCGCTGCGGGTCGCCGCGGCCTACCTGGCGGGCCGCGAGGACGAGACGATCTCGGGCTCCCCGATCGACCTGGCCTACGCGGCCCTGCCGCCCGCGCCGCGGCGGCTGTTCCGGCTGCTGTCGGTGGTGCCGGGCCCGGACTTCACCGCCGAGGCCGCCTCGGCGCTGGCCGCCGTGGACGCCGAGGGCCTGCTGACCGTCCTGGAGATCGCCGGCCTGGTCGTCTCCCCGGCGCCGGGCCGCTACCGGTTCCACGACGAGCTGGTCCGCCACGCCGCCGCGCTGCACGAGGAGCCGGACGGCCCCGCCGAGCTGGACCTGGCCTGGACCGCCCTGCTGCACCACTACCTGCGCGGCGTCGAGCGGTGCGCCGAACTGCTCTACCCCGGCATCGTGCGCCTGCCGACGTCACCGGCGGGCCCCGCGCCCCGCATCCCCGGCGCGGCCGAGGCCCTGGCGTGGCTGGACGCGGAACGCCCGAACCTGGCCGCCGCCATCCGGCACGCCGCCGACCACGGCCCGGCCCCGCTCGCCTGGCAGCTGGCCGACGCCCTGCGCGGCTACCTGTGGATCGGCCAGCACGTAGGCGAATGGCTCGCCACCGCCCGCCACGCCCTGGCCGCGGCCCAGGCGCACGGCCACCGCCCGGCCGAGGCCGCGATGCACGCCAACCTCGGCACCCTCTACCTGCGGCTGGGCGAGTACGCGCTGTCGGTCGAGCACCACGACCACGCGATCGAGCTCTACCGCGACCTAGGCGACGAGGACGCCGAAGCGAGCGTGCTGAACAACCTGAGCCTCGTGCACCGCCGCTCGGGAGAGCTGGGCCTCGCCAAGCAGGCCCTGCTCCGCTGCCTCGCGATGCTGCGCTCGGCCGACAGCGTCAGCACCGGCCTCTACAACCTCGGCCAACTCTCCGTGGAACTCGGCGAGCTCGACGACGCCGTCGAGCACTTCTCCGAGGCCCTCGCACTGGCCCCGAACGCCGACAGCCACGCCTACCTGGGCATGGCACTGCGCCTGCAGGGCCGCCTGCCCGAGGCCCGCGCCCACCTGAACCGGGCGCTGGAGATCGGCAACGTCCCCGCCGGCGACGCCGAGGCCCTCGACAACCTGGCCGCCGTCGAACTGGCCGAGGGCGACCCGGACGCCGCCCTGACCTCCGCCACCCGAGCGCTGTCGCTGGTCGCCGACGGCGGAGACCCGCAGGTCGCGACCTCGGCCCGGATCACGCTCGGCGCGGTCCGGCGCGCGCTGGGCGAGCCCGAGGTGGCGGAGGCGCTGTTCGAGCAGGCCCTGGGCACGGCCCGACGCATCGGCTACGCCTCCGGGGAGGTGCGCGCGTTGATCAGTCTGGCCGTGGTGCGGGGCGAGCTGTCCCGGCCTGCCGAGTCTCGGGCGGCGGCGGAGGAGGCGGTGCGACGCAGTGCGGAGCTGGGGTTGCGGGCGCTGGAGAACCGGGCCCGCGAGCTGCTCTGAGGTCCGCTGATATCCAGTACATGGCATATGGGCCACGTTGGCTGCGCCATCGAATGACGCCTGGTGACAACGTTGTCATCTGCGCCTAGTCCGATATATCGCATATCGGTGGGTGAGAGTGCGACGACGGTGTCGTCGTCGAAAGCAGACTTCGACGAGGTCGTCGTTGGTGGCGGGTGGTTCGACGACGCCGTCGGCGACAAGCAGGTCGACGGCGTCGTCAATGCGGGGAGATCGACGACGTCGTCGTCGCGGTGAATCCGACGACTTCGTCGCGCGAGCGGTTCGACGATGGCGTCGTCGGCCGACCACCTTCGATTTCGACGACTACGTCGTCAACCGCGAACAGTTCCACGACGACGCCGTCGTCGGCCGCGAACATTTCGACGCCGTCGTCACCCGCAGGTCCGTCGACGTCGACCATCGAGCCCCGATCGCCGAGCCACGATATATCGCGTATTGGATATCGGGGCGACCAGCCCGTCAGCCGATGAGGCCTTCGAGGCGGTGCGCGAGCTGGTCCCACCGCCAGTGGTCGCTCACCCACTCCCGTCCGGCCCGGCCCATCTTCGCGGCCATCTCCGGGTCGGCGAGCAATGCGGCGACCTTCTCGGCGACGTCCTCGACGTCGCGGCCGTCGACGATGTTGCCGGTGGTGCCGTTGAGCACGGTCTCGGGTGCGCCGCCGGAGCGTCCGGCCACCACGGGCAGGCCCGTCGCCGACGCCTCCAGGTAGACGATGCCGAGTCCCTCGACGTCCAGGCCCCGGCCGCGGGTGCGGCACGGCATGGCGAAGACGTCGCCGGCGTTGTAGTGCGCGGGCAGTTCCTCCCACGGCACCGAGCCCGTCAGCACGATGTCGGGGTTGCCCTCCGCCAGCTTCTCGAGGGTGCCGCGGTAGGGGCCGCCGCCGACGATCAGCAGGGCGGCGTCCGGCACCGAGCGCTGGATCAGCGGCAGGGCGCGGATGAGCACGTCCTGGCCCTTGCGCGGCACCAGCCGCGACACGCACACGACCACCGGGCGGTCGCCCAGGCCGTGCCGGCGGCGGATCTCGGCGCGGGCGGCCGGGTCCGGGCGGTACAGGTCGGTGTCCACTCCGGACGGCAGGTGTTCCAGGGCCGCCATCGCGCCGAACGCCGCGGCGAAGCGCGAGCGCGTGTACTTGCTGACGTACGTCACCACGTCCACACCGGACCCGATGGCGCGCAACGCCTGCCGGGCCACCGGCAGCATCGACCAGCCGACCTCGTGCCCGTGCGTGGAGGCGACCGCGCGGCTCAGGCCGAGCGACGGTGCCAGCAGTGCGAGGGGGGCCGCGGCGCCGAACCACGCGGCCTCGCACGACTCGGCGCGGGCGATGTCGCGGGCTCTCGCGAGGACGTCCGGCGTCGGCAGCATCAGCGACGTGGGGTGCCGCACCACCGGGAACGGCTGCCGCGCGTCGAACTCCTCCGCGCCCTTCCACTTCGGCGCATACACGACGAGCGAGTCGGTGGGCAGGCGTGTCGCCAACGCGTGCAGGTAGGACTGGATGCCGCCGGGGCGGGGCGGGAAGTCGTTGGTCACCAGCAGGGTTCGGCGCACGGGGCAACGCTATCCGATGCTCGTCCGCAGGAACGCGCGCCAGCCCGCGACGTCGACGTCGTCCAGGTCCACCGCGGACATCGACGCGTGCTGCAGGAAGAAGTCGACGACGCCGTGCTCCCCCAGCCCCGACTCCAGGTACACCATGATCGAGTACGCCTGCTGGTAGGCGAGGTCGCGGGCCGGGCCGCTGAAGTCGGTCGGCAGGGCGGAGACGTCCGGGGTGAGCGCCGGCGCCGCTTGGCGCAGCGACAGGCCCAGGCCGTGGAACGCCACCCAGTCCGCGAACCCCTCGACCAGCCACAGCGGGGCCGCGTCCGACGTCAGGTCGCGCGTCGCCACGTGCGTGATCTCGTGCCGCAGCAGCACGCGCAGTTCGAGGTCGGTCAGCGCCGCCGCGCGCGTGCGGTTGAGGACCACCCGCTGCCCGGCGCCGTCGCGGATCGCGATGCCGGCCATGTCCGCGAACGCCGGTCCGACGAGCGCGACCAGGTCGGCGTCCGACGGTGGCACGACGACGTCGACGCGCCGCAGCCAGGAGATCTTGCCTGGGTTGATATCCAATATATCGGCGACGCCGCGCACCGACTCGTCCAGCAACGCCGACACCCGCGTCGCCAGCTCGCTGTCGCAGGAACTGCTGGTGACCGTGCCCGACGACGTCGTCGACACGACTTCGCGGCACTCGACGTCCTGGGCCGACGGCTGGTCGACGGGCCTCGTCGCCACCGTCAGGCCCAGCAGGAACGTCATGGCGACCGTGATCGCCAGCAACGTCCGGAGGTGCTTCACCGGCGCAACGCTAGCCCTCGATACGCCGAATGACCGCAATCGGCCCGATGGCGTCGATGGGCGCGATCTTCACCGGCTGCCCCTCGGTCGAGGCGTGGACGGCGCGCGTGTTGTCGACCGCCATGGCGACGTGCGAGCGACTGCCGTAGTAGATGACCAGGTCGCCGCCGCGCACCTCGCCGCGGCCGACCGGGCGGCCGACCGAGGCCTGGCCACCGGACGTGCGCGGGATCGCGACACCGGCCGCCGCGTAGGCCTTCATCGTGAGTCCGGCGCAGTCCCACGACCGGGGCCCGGTGCCGCCGTAGAGGTAGTCGTCGCCGCGTCGTGCCAGGGCGAACGCGAGCGCGAGCCCCGCCACCCCGGACGGCACGCCGACCGCCGACCGGTCGCCGGGGTCGCTGAGCTTCGCGGCGACGGGGGCGGGCAGCCGCGTCAGCGCCGTCCGCACCTCGCCGATCTGCGCCTGCAGCACGCGCTTGCGCTCGTCGAGGTCGGCCTTGAGCTGCTCGGCCGCTCCGGCTGCCTCGGCGGCGCGGGCCCGCGCGGTCTCCGCCACCTGGTGGGCCTGGCGGGCCTTCTCCACGGCGCCGGACAGGCGCGCGAGCGACTCGGCCCGGTCGGTCGCGAGGATCCGCATCGCCTCCAGGCGGTTCAGGAAGTCCTGCTGCGAGTCCGCGACGAGCAGCGCCGACAGCTGGTTGAACCGGGCGCCCTCGAACGACGCCTGGGTGATGAGGTCGACCTGGCCGCGGAAGTCGTTCTCGTCGGTCTTCGCCTGCCGCTCGATCTGCTGCGCGGCCACGACCGTGGAGGTCGCGCGCTCGAGTTCGGCGCGGCGCTGGACGAGATCCTCCTGCGCGCGCAGGACGTCCTCGTTGAGCTTCGTCGCCTGCGCTGTCAGATCCGCGTACGCACGCGCTGGATCAGCGGGCTGAGCCGCCAGGGACACCGCCGGGGTGACCGAGAGCAGAACGACGACAACCAGGAAACCACGGGTGAGCTTGCGCGACATGAGGTCGCCGATCCCCCTCGCCAGAACCGAACCGCCAAGATCGACGGCGTCAGGCTACCGGGTGATCAAACGCGCCCGAGACGGGCCAGCAACACGGCGGACGGCACGGGGTGCGCACCCCGCCGGCGCACCGAGTCCGCGACCGCGCGATCCGACGTCACCACCACCACGGGCCGGCCCTCGGGCTCTGCGGTGACCAGCGCGCGAATGACGTCGTCGGCCAGCACACCGGGGTCGCTGAAGAGCACGCGCACGCCCCGAGGGGCCGCCGCGGGGACGGCGACCACACCGGCGCCGTCGAACACCAGCGTCACCTCGGCGCCCGTGCGCGCGGCGAGCACCGCGAGCTGGTGCACGAGCCGGTCGCGCTGGTCCGACAGGGACAGTTCCGGGTAGCCGGTCTTCGTGACGTTGTAGCCGTCCACGACCAGGTGCACCGCGGGCAGCGCCAGCAGCCGGTCGAGCGCGGCCGGGTCCTCCACGCGTCCCACGGTCCCCTGCGACGCGCTGGCGCCCCGCACGAGGTCGGCCGGGCGCGGCCCGGAGCCACCGAGGGCGAGTTCGCGGCGCAGGCCGGTCACGGCGCCGTCGAGGGTGTCCACGAGCAACGCGAGGCGGACCTCGTCGGCCTGCCGGGCTTCACGGGCGGACTGGCGCGCCACCTCGGCGTCGGCGATGGCCCGCTGCGCCTTGCCGCGCTCGGTCTCGGCCCGTTCCCGCTCGCGGTCGCGTTCGGCGGTGAGGCGCTTGACCTCGTCGGCCGTCCGCTCCTGGATCTTGTCCACTTCGGAGGCCGCGGCCTCCGCGGCGTCCTTGGCCTCGCGCAGCTTCACGCCCTGCTCGCGCAACCGCTTGCGCAGGCGTTCCAGCTCGACTTCGGCGTCCGCGCGGACGCGTTCGGCGGCGGTGCCGAGCTGGCTGCGTTCGGCGCGCAGCCGCTCCAGCTCGCCCTCCATCCGCTCCGCGCGCACCACGGC
>NZ_JBHXCW010000137.1:0-21052 GCF_042725365.1 Lentzea sp. NPDC060358
CACCCGAAGCCTCGCGGGGTGGCCGGGGAGCATGCGGCACTCCCAGGTCACCCCGCCTTCCGCTCACCTGCGGGCGGCCACCGCGTTCTGCAGCAGGGCCAGCGCCTGCTTCGCCACGACGTTGAACATCCCCATGGTGGTGTCCCGGGTGCCGAGCACCACCAGCAACGTGTCGGCGTCGACCGAGAACACGCCGACCTGCCCCGAGTCTCCCTCGAAGAACACCGCGCGCGGGTTGCCGACCCCGGCCTGGGCGGTGAACTGGCCCGCGAGCCCGGCGGCCGCCGCGGACATCGCGGCCACGCCGTCGTCCTGGATGCCGCGGGTGACACCGCACAGCACCAGGCCGTCCCGCGTCGCGATCAGCACGCCGTTGATCGAGATCGAGTCGATGCTGCTGTGGATGTCCCGCAGCGCATCGGTCATCAGCTTCGCGACCGCACCCTGCCCCATGGGCTTCGCCATCGGCTGGGACGCCTCCGGCGCGGCCCTGCGCCTGCGCATGGGCAGCGCGCCGTGGTCGTGCGCCGCCTCTGTGGACATGTCGTTCACACCGTCAGGTCGGATTCGATGGACCGCAGGCTGTGCCGCGCGAGCGCGAGGTTCGCCCGGTCCCGGTCCAGCACGAGGTAGAGGAACAGCATCGAGTCACCCCGCTGTCCCTTCAGCAGGCGGATCAGGTGGTACTGGCGGTTCAGCGTGATCAGGATGTCCTCGATCTCGTCGTTGAGCTTGAGAGCGTTGATCACCCGCTGCTTGGACCGCACGACCTCGGTGTTGCCGGCCGCGGCCACCTCGAGGTTCAGCCAGTCGCCACCACCGATCGAGCCCAGCGACATGCCGCTGTCGTAGTCGACGAGCGCGGCACCCACCGCACCGCTGATGTTCATTGCTTCTTTCAACGCCGTTTCGATGTTCATTCGACGACTTTCTCCTCGTGCGCGACCTGTTACACACGGCGACGGCGTGGTGCGAACTTCCCTGAAATCCGCTGGCAAGCCCGCGTGATCTGATCACCCTACGTCGCGAGAGCATTCGTGTAACAGCCATTTGGAGCAACGTGCGTCCGGCCGCGTCCGTTTAGGACCGAACGTCCGCTCCATTCTGGACGATCACCGTTCCCAGTTTTCGTTGTGGTGTGCACACGGTGTTGTCATGTCCATGAGATACGAAACTTCTTCGTGTTGTCTTACGGTCGCGGCGTCGTGCTGGAACTCGGGGCAGGAGTCGAGTGGTGAGGTCGACCGGAGTCGTTGCCGTCGTCGCGGTGATCGCGTTCTCTTCAGCCGCTGTCCCCGCCACGGCCGCACCACCGCCGGAGGCGGCCACCGGGACGTTCTCGGTGCTCAGCTACAACGTCGCCGGGCTGCCGGAGGGGCTCTCGAGCGGCAACCCGCGGGTGAACACCCCGGTCATCGGTCAGCGCATCCGGCCCTACGACGTCGTACACGTGCAGGAGGACTTCAACTACCACGCGTCGCTCTACGCCAACGACGACCACGCGTTCCGCACGCCCACCAGCGGCGGGGTCCCGTTCGGCGACGGGCTCAACGCGCTGTCCGCGTACCCCTACGCCGACTTCGCGCGGGACAAGTGGGACCGCTGCAACGGCACCGACTGCCTGACGCCGAAGGGGTTCACGTTCTCCCGCGTCCGGTTCGCGGAGGGCGTGTTCGCCGACTTCTACAACGTGCACTCCAACGCCGGGTCGACCGAGGCGGACCTCGCCGCCCGGCGCGCCAACACCGCCGAGCTCTCGCGGTTCATCACGGCCAACTCGGCGGGCAACGCCGTCGTCGTCGCCGGGGACACCAACACCCGCTACACCCGCGCCGGGGACACCCTCCGCGACCTGGTCGCCGCCAACGGCCTCACCGACGCCTGGGTGCAGGAGGAACGCGGCGGGGTGCCGCCCGCCGCCGGCGACCCGGCGCTGGTCTGCGACGACACCGCCGTGACCGACGCCTGCGAGGTCGTCGACAAGATCCTCTTCCGCGGCAACAGGTACCTCTCGCTCGAGCTCACCCGGTACGCCAACGAGAACGCCGCCTTCCGCACCGCCGACGACCGGATGCTGTCGGACCACTACCCGATCACGGCGGACTTCCGGTGGTCGCTGAACCCCGCGCTCTCGCTCAGCGACCCCTGGGGCGGGCCGCACGGCACGCCGTTCACCGACGTGGCCGCGGTCCCGCTCACCCAGCGGGTCACGTCGGTCGGCCTGCGCGCGGGGTCGCGTCTCGACCAGGTCGCGCTGACGTTCGCCGACGGCACGGCGGTGCGCCACGGCGGTGACGGCGGCGCGGACCAGCGGCTGGAGCTCGCGGAGGGGGAGCACCTCACGTCGGTCACCCTCGACCGGGGCCGGCGCGACGGGCGCACCAGGATCTTCTCCGCCCGCTTCACGACGAGCACCGGGCGCACCCTGACCGGCGGCACCGCCACGAGCGACTCCACCACCTTCACGGCGCCGCCCGGGTTCCGGATCGCGGGCTTCCACGGCCGCGCTGGCAGCGAGATCGACTCGCTCGGCGTGATCTGCACCCGGATCGCGTGACCGGTGCCGCGCAGACCGATGATCGCGCTGGTGGCGCTGCTCGCCGCCGCCTGCACCGCCACCCCGGCCCCCGCTCCGGCACCGAGCTCGCCCGGCCGCCCGTTCCCGCGGCCCACCGTGGAGGAGGAAGCTCCCGCCGAGGTGGTGCGCGGCGTCGTCGACGGCCGCACCGTGGAGCTGGCCGACGGGGTGCGCGCCCGGATCTCCCTGCTCGCCGCACCCGCTCCCTGCTGGGCGGCGGCCGCGCGGGAGTTCGCGGAGACGACGCTGCTGGGCCGGCCCGTGCGGTTCTCCAGCATCGTCCCCGGCGAGGTCACCCTGCAGCTGCTCGACGGCACCGACTACGCGCACCTCGCGGTGCGGAGGGGAGTGCTGCGCGCGCAGGGCGCGGCAGGTGCGCTCGCCGAGGCCGAGAAGACCGCGGAGCAGGAGGGGCTCGGCCTCTGGGGCTTCCCCTGCCGCGGCGCCGGCTCCGCACCGGCCACGCCGGGCTGACCGCCGTCCGGCGCTGTGCACGAGCGGGACTTCCCGCTACGGTCGGGGTGGAGCGCCGCCTCGCCCCGACCGTCCACAGTGGAGGACCCTGTGCACCGGACGAGAACCACGGCACTGCTCGTCACCGCGTTCGCCACGGCGGTGACCGTCACCGGCACGGCGTGCGCCGCCCCGGCACCGGTCGCGGCCGGACCGCTCACCCACGCGCACACCGCGGGCCGCGTGACGAAAGCGGGCCAGTACACCTGGCCCGGCGTCTACTTCGAGGGGCGCTTCCGCGGCACCGGGGTCGGGATCGTGCTGAACGACCCGGCCAACGACTACGACGTGCAGGTCGACGGCACGACGACCGCGACCCTCGTGACCCCGGGCAGCACCACCTACCGGGTCGAGGGCCTCGAGGACGGCGAGCACCGCGTCCGGGTGGTCAAGCGGACCGAGAGCCCGTGGCAGGCGGGGGAGTTCGGCGGGTTCGTCGCGGCGGCCGGCGGGAAGGTCCTGCCCAAGCCCGGGGCGCGCACCCGGCAGATCGAGTTCATCGGCGACTCGCTGACGGCGGGCTACGGCAACATGTCGGCCGGCCGCGACTGCTCGGCCACCGGCGGCGTCGCCCGCAACACCAACACCGACCTGAGCTTCGGTGCGCTGACCGCCCGCGCACTGGACGCCGACTACCAGGTCAACGCGTTCTCCGGCCTCGGCGTGGTGCGCAACTACGACGGCCACACCCCGGGCACCAGCTACCGCACCTACTACGACCGCGCGTTGCTGAACGTGGAGGGCGACGTCTGGCGCAACCCCGGCACCTGGCGGCCGGAGGTCGTCGTGGTCGGTCTCGGGACCAACGACTTCTCCACCCCGGTCAAGCCGGGCGAACCGTGGACGTCCGACAGCCTCGTCACCGAGTACAAGGCCGCCTACCAGGGCTTCCTCGGCAAGCTGCGCGCCCGGTACGGCCCGGCGACGACGATCGTCGTGGGCGTGCCGGAGGCCACGGGGACGTTCGCGGACGCGGCGCGGCAGGTCGTGCGGGACAGCGGCGATCCGGGTGTGCGGTACTGGAACTACGCCGACCCGGCGCTCGACCGGCTCGGCTGCGACTGGCACTTCTCCGCCCGCGACCACCGCGTGATCGCGGCCAGGCTGGGCGACTACCTCGCGGGGCTGCGGCTGCGGTGGTGAGCGGCAGCCCCGCGCCGGGTCACTTCGGGTCGAGCACGAACAGCGGGATCAGCCGGTCGGTCTTCTCCTGGTACTCCGCGTAGTTGGGGAACGCCGCGACGGCGCGGTCCCACCACTCGGCCCGTTCCTCGCCGTCGGCCTCGCGGGCGACGTAGTCCTTCGTCTCGGTGCCGTCCTGCAGCCGGATCTCCGGGTGGGCCACGATGTTGTGGTACCACACCGGGTGCTCGGGCGCGCCGCCCTTGGACGCCACGACCGCGTAGCTGCCGTCGTGCTCCACGCGCATCACCGGCGTGTAGCGCAGTTCGCCGGTCTTGGCGCCACGCACCGTGAGCAGCACGATGGGCCTGCCGGTGACCTCGATGCCCTCGGTGGTGCCGGTCTCCAGGATCTTCGCGGTCTGATCGCGCACCCACTCGGTGGGGCTGAGCTTCGCCTCTGCCATGTTCACGAGCAACGATTCTCCCGCAGCGCGCATTCCCCCGCCGGTCAGCGCGCCGCGAACTGCACGTTCGTGGTCTGCGTGGCGCCGGGCCGCACCGGCAGGGCGGGGATCTCCAGGCGTTCACCGTGCACGTCGGTGATCGCGAGGGCGCCGCCGCAGCCCGCGCCGGTCTCGGAGAGGAAGTAGTTGTACTCGGCGCGCTCGAGCCGCCGCCACTGCCCGCCGGCCCGCACCTCGAGCCGCGCCACCGGGTTGCGGTGATCGATCACCTGGATCCCGCACCAGTACTGGCTGGAGCCGGACTTGTAGCGGATCGCGACCGGCTTCTGCGTCTGCGGGCTCACCAGCGTCCAGGTGATCGGGATCTCGCCCTTCACGGGCGGTGCGAGGCGGGCGAACGCCTCGGCGCTCAGGTCGAGGTGACCGGCGCGGCACTCGGGGCAGAGGTTGGTGACCCGCACGGTGACGCTCTGGCCGCCCGCCCGCACCAGCAGGTGCGCGCCGCACGCGGCGGAGCCCTCGAAGTCCGGCGCGTTCACCGCGGTGGTGAGGGGGTCCGGCCCGGGGTCGTAGGAGCAGGCGCCGCCGCCGTCGGAGTCGTAGAACGTCGCGATCCCGGTCCGCTCCTCGCCGGGCTTGATCCGTCCGGCCAGGGACGTCGACGGCGGCCGTGTGGTGGTGGGCGCCGCCGTGGTCGTGGTGGTCGTCGTGCTCGCGGTCGTGGTGGTGGGTGCGGTGCTCGTGGGCGCGGTGCTCACGCCGGCGGCCGCCACGGGAGCGCCCGCGACGGCCGGTGGGTCGCGCACGACCGCCACACCGAGGACCGCCACGAGCGCTACCAGCACGAACAGCAGTGGGCCTGCGCGTCTCACCGCCGAACCATAGTCCGCTGCACGGCGATGAACACCAGCAGCAGGACGCCGATGACGATTTTCGTCCACCACGAGCTGAGCGTGCCCTGGAACGAGATCAGCGTCTGGATCGTGCCGAGCACCAGCACGCCCACCACGCCGCCGAGCACGTACCCGACGCCGCCCGCCAGCAGCGTCCCGCCGATCACGACGGCCGCGATGGCGTCGAGCTCCATGCCGACGGCGTGCAGCCCGTAGCCCGACAGCATGTAGAGGCTGAACAGCAGCCCGGCCAGCGCCGAGCAGAACCCGCTGATCACGTAGACACCGACCTTGGTGCGCGCCGTGGGCAGGCCCATCAGCAGCGCCGACGACTCGCTGCCGCCGACCGCGTAGACCGTGCGGCCGAAGCGCGTGCGGTGCAGCACGTACATCGCGGCGGCGACGACCAGCAGCGCGATCACGACGTTGTAGGTGATCGTGACGCCACCGGGCAGCTCGATGGCGGCGGTGGCGACGTCGCGGAACGTGCTGTTCTTGATCGACACCGACTCGACGCTGATCAGGAAGCACAGGCCGCGGGCGAGGAACATGCCGGCGAGCGTGACGATGAACGGCTGGATGTCGAACTTGTGGATCACGATCCCCATCAGCAGCCCGAGCGCCGACCCGATCAGCAGCACCGCGAGCACGACCAGCGGCACCGGCCAGCCCGCCCGCAACCCCGCCGCGGTCACCATCGTGGAGAGCGCGACCACGGACCCGACGGACAGGTCGATGCCGCCGCTGAGGATCACGAACGTCATGCCGGCGGCGAGCACGATGAGGAAGGCGTTGTCGATGAACAGGTTCGCGATCACCTGACCGGACGCGAACCCGTCGTAGCGCACCGAGCCGACCCCGAACGCGAGGACGAACAGCACGACGGTCGCGATGACGGGCAGGAACCGCGACGGCACCCGTTGGGCGAGAGTGGTCATGACGAGACCGCCACCTTCCGCAAGCTCAGTGCCGCACGGGCCTTCGGCGCCTGCACCAGGCACACGGCGATGACGACGACCGCCTTGAACACGAGCGTCACCTCCGGCGCGACGCCGATCGTGTAGACGGTGGTGGTGAGGGTCTGGATGATCAGCGCGCCGAGCAGCGTTCCGGTGAGCGAGTAGCGCCCGCCGGCCAGGGACGTGCCGCCGATGACGACGGCGAGGATCGCGTCCATCTCGATCCACAGCCCGGCGTTGTTGGCGTCGGCGGCGCTGACGTTCGAGCTGATCATCAGCCCGGCGATGCCCGCGCACACCGCGGCGAACACGTAGACGGTCCAGATGATCGTGCGGCTGCGCACGCCGGCCAGCCGCGACGCCTCGGGGTTGACCCCGACCGCCTCGATCAGCATGCCCAGCGCGGTCTTGCGGGTCACGAACGCCACCAGCCCCAGCACCGCGAGGCTGATCAGGATGGCCGTGGGCAGCACCACGAACCCGGCGCCGACCTGCTTGTAGGCGGTGTTGTTGACCGTGACGATCTGGCCCTCGGTCACCAGCATGGCGACGCCGCGGCCCGCGGTCATCAGCACGAGCGTGGCGATGATCGGCTGGATGCCGAGCGCCGCGACGAGGAAACCGTTCCACAGCCCCAGAACCGCGCAGAGCACCAGCGCGATCGCCATGCCGGCGACCGCCGTGCCCGCGTCGCCCGACGAACCGATGTGGACGCACGTGACGGCGCCCGCGATCGCGGCGACCGCGCCGACGGAGAGGTCGATGCCCCTCGTCGCGATCACCAGCGTCATGCCCAGGGCGATGAGCAGCGTCGGCGCGCCGTTCTTGAGGACGTCGACCAGGCCGCCGTAGAGGTGGCCGTCCTGCATGCGCAGGTCGAAGAACGACGGGGTGAAGACCAGGTTGAGCAGCAGCAGGGCCACGAGGGCCACCAATGGCCAGATCAGGCGGTTCTTCACGACGCCACCCCTTCCGCCGCAGCGCGGCCGGTGATCGCGCGCATCACGACACCACCTTCTCGGTCTCCGGGGCGGCCCCGCCCGCGATGAGCTCGACCACCTCGTCCACGCCGGTCGCCGACCCGTCCAGCTCGGCGATCTTGCGCCGGTCGCGCAGCACCACGATCCGGTCCGCGATGCGCACGACCTCCTCCAGCTCCGCCGAGATGAACAGCACCGCGGTGCCCTCGGCGGCGAGCGTCGTGACGAGCTGCTGGATCTGGGCCTTCGCGCCGATGTCGATGCCGCGCGTCGGTTCGTCCAGGATCAGCAGCCGCGGCTCGGTGACGAGCCAGCGCGCCAGCAGCACCTTCTGCTGGTTGCCGCCGGACAGGGTGCGCACCAGCGCGTCCGGGTTGGCGGGACGGATGTCGAGCGCCTTCAGGTACTTCTCGACGAGCTGGTCCTTGGTGCGGCGGGGCAGCGGCCGGGTCCAGCCGCGGGCCGCCTGCATCGCGAGGACCAGGTTGTCGCGGATCGAGAGGTCCGCGACCAGGCCCTCGCCCTTGCGGTCCTCCGAGCTGAACGCGATGCCCGCCGCGATCGCCGACCGCGGCCCGCGCAGCCGCAGCGGCTTGCCGTCCACGGCGAGGCCGCCCGAGTCCGCGCGGTCCGCGCCGAAGAGCAGCCGGGCGAGCTCCGTGCGGCCCGAGCCCAGCAGGCCGGCGAGGCCCACGACCTCGCCCGCGCGGATCTCCAGGTCGAACGGCTCGATCGCGCCGCGCCGGCCTAGCCCGGTGGCCCGCAGCAGCACCGGTCCCTCGACGCGGTGCTTCTCCGACGCGTCCTCGATCGCCTCCAGCGCGCCGAGGTCGCGGCCGATCATCTGCGCGATGAGCGTGCGGCGGTCGACGTCCGCGGTGAGGTGCTCGCCGACGAGGGCGCCGTTGCGCAGCACCGTCATCCGGTCGGAGATCTCGTAGACCTGGTCGAGGAAGTGCGACACGAACAGGATCGCGACGCCCTCGTCGCGCAGCACCCGCATGATCCGGAACAGCTCGGCGACCTCGCCGGCGTCCAGGCTGGACGTCGGTTCGTCGAGCACCAGCACGCGGCAGTCGACCGCGATCGCGCGCGCGATCGCGACCAGTTGCTGCACGGCGATCGGGTGCTCGCCGAGGCTCGAGGCCGGGTCGACGTGGACGCCGATGCGCGCCAGCACCTCGGCGGCCCGCCGCCGCATGGCGGGGAAGTCGATGCCGCCCAGCTTCCGCGGCTCGCGGCCCAGCAGGATGTTCTCCGCGACGGTGAGGTTCGCGCAGAGGTTGACCTCCTGGTACACGGTGCTGATCCCGGCGTGCTGGGCCTCGCCGGGGGAGGAGAACGCCACGTCGTCGCCCGCGAGCGAGACCTGGCCGCTGTCGGGGCGGTGCACACCGGTCAGCGTCTTGATGAGCGTGGACTTGCCGGCGCCGTTCTCGCCCATGAGGGCGTGCACCTCACCGGGGAACAGCCGGAAGTCGACGTCCTGCAACGCCTTCACGCCGGGGAACGCGAGGCTGATGCCCCGCATCTGCACGACGGGTGGCGGCGACTCGGTCATGGGCTCTGGCTTTCGTCGCTGGGGCGGGCCGCGGGGCCCGTCACCGGATGCGCGGGGGTGACGGGCCCTGCGGGTTCGAGGGGCCGGGACTTCGGGGGAGGGAATCCTCAGTACTGGCGCTGCGGGAGGGCGGCCTTCGCCTGCTCCTGCGTGAACGTGCCCTCCTCGGTCACGACGCGCGCCGGCACTTCCTCGCCCGCCACGACCTTCTTGGCGAGGTCCATCAACTGCTTGCCCAGCAACGGGTTGCACTCGACGATGAAGTTGATCTCGCCGTTGGACAGCGCCGTCATGCCGTCCTTCACCGCGTCCACCGTGATGATCTTGATGTCCTTGCCGGGCACCTTGCCCGCCGCCTTGATCGCCTCGATCGCGCCGAGACCCATGTCGTCGTTGTGGGCGTAGACGACGTCGATCTTCGGCTGGGACTTGAGGAACGCCTCCATGACCTGCTTGCCGCCGGACCGGGTGAAGTCACCGGTCTGCGACGCCACGACCTTGATGTCGGGCTTGGCCGCGATCTTCTCCTCGAAGCCCTTCTTGCGGTCGATCGCCGGCGCGGCGCCGGTGGTGCCCTGCAGCTCCACCACGTTCGCGGGCCCGGTCGTGTTGGCCACCAGCCAGTCGCCCGCCTTGCGGCCCTCCTCGACGAAGTCCGAGCCGAGGAAGGTCTTGTAGAGCGACGTGTCGTCCGAGTCGATCGAGCGGTCGGTGAGGATCACCGGGATGTTGGCGCGCTTGGCCTCCAGCAGCACGGTGTCCCAGCCGGTCTCGACGACCGGGCTGAACGCGATGACCGAGACCTTCTGCTGGATGTAGGACCGGATCGCCTTGATCTGGTTCTCCTGCTTCTGCTGCGCGTCGGAGAACTTCAGGTCGATCCCGGCGGCCTTCGCCTCGTCCTGGACCGACTTCGTGTTGGCGGTGCGCCAGCCGCTCTCGGCACCCACCTGGGCGAAGCCCATCGTGATGGTGCCACCCGACGAGCTGGTGCCCCCACCGCCTCCTCCCGACCCGCAGGCCGTGAGCGCGCTCAGCAGGACCACGCTGGCGACGGTCGTGATCTTCTTCAGCACTGGGATTCCTCCGGTGTGACGACGGTGTCGCGGAGCAGGACCGCGTGTCCGCGGTTTCAGGCTGCCAAGAGTGAACGTTCACAACAGCTGCGTCAAGGCCTTGCCCGTAACGAAGTCGCAGTCCTATGTTAACGCTCACTTCCGAGCGGGGGAGGAACCCGTGCACCGCTTGCACGCCCTGTTGTGCGCCGCTCTCGCGGCCAGTCTGCTCGTCGCCGTTCCCAGGTCGGGCGCGGCAGCGGAAACCGACTACACGCTCGGGATCGACGCCGGGAACAGGGGTGCGTCCATCGGCGACTCGATGTACGGCGTGTTCTTCGAGGACATCAACCGCGCGGCCGACGGCGGCCTGCACGCCGAGCTCGTGCAGAACCGGTCGTTCGAGTACGACCCGGCGGACAACGCGGGCTACACCGGCCTGACGTCGTGGGCCCCGCACAGCGGCACGCTCGACGTGGCCGACGACAGCGGGCGGATGAACGAGCGCAACCGCCGGTACCTGAGGCTGGGCCTGCCCGCCGGTGTCATCAACTCCGGCTACAACAGCGGGATCGCCGTCCGGCAGGGGGAGAGCTACGACTTCTCCGTCTGGGCCAGGGCCGACCGGGGCGCCGACCTCACGGCCGCCGTCACCGACCCCGCGGGCACCCCGCTGGGCGACCGGGTGCGGGAGCAGGTCCGCGGCGACGGCTGGGCGCGGTACACGGGCACGATCCGCGCGACGAAGTCCACGACCACCGGCCGGCTCCTGGTGACCGCCGGCGGCACCGGGACGCTGCGCCTCGACATGGTGTCCCTGCTGCCGCGGGACACGTTCCGGGGCCACGGTCTGCGCCGCGACCTCGCCGAGAAGATCGCCGCCCTGAAGCCGGGCTTCGTGCGCTTCCCCGGTGGCTGCCTGGTCAACACCGGAAGCCACTACGGCTACGACGCGCCGAATCACGAGCGCCGCCGCTCGTACCAGTGGAAGGACACGATCGGCCCGGTCGAGCAGCGCGCCACGAACTGGAACTTCTGGGGCTACAACCAGTCCTACGGTCTCGGCTACCACGAGTACTTCCAGTTCTCCGAGGACGTCGGCGCCATGCCGCTGCCCGTCGTGCCCGCGCTCGTGACCGGCTGCGGCCAGAACCGTGCCACCGACGACCCCGCGTTGCTGCAGCGGCACATCCAGGACACGCTCGACCTGGTCGAGTTCGCCAACGGTCCCGCCGACTCGGTGTGGGGGCGCAAGCGCGCCGAGATGGGGCACCCCGCACCGTTCGGGCTCACGCACCTCGCCGTCGGCAACGAGGAGAACCTGCCGGACGAGTTCTTCGCGCGGTTCACCCGGTTCCGTGCCGCCGTCAACGCGCGGTACCCGGACATCACCGTCGTCGGCAACTCCGGGCCCGACGACACCGGGAGCACGTTCGACCGCCTCTGGCAGCTGAACCGCCAGGGCGGCGTGAAGATGGTCGACGAGCACTACTACAACAGCCCGAGCTGGTTCCTGGAGAACAACGACCGCTACGACTCCTACGACCGCAACGGTCCCAAGGTGTTCCTCGGCGAATACGCCTCGCAGGACGACAAGTTCTTCAACGCGCTGAGCGAGGCCGCGTTCATGACGGGCCTCGAGCGCAACGCCGACGTCGTCGAGCTCGCCTCGTACGCGCCGCTGCTGTCCAATGAGGACTACGTGCAGTGGCGGCCGGACATGATCTGGTTCAACAACCACGCGTCGTGGGGCTCCGCGAGCTACGAGGTGCAGAAGCTCTTCATGAACAACGTCGGCGACCACGTGGTGCCCAGCACCGCGTCCGCCACCCCGTCGACCAAGGCGCCGATCTCCGGTGCGATCGGGCTCTCGACGTGGGCGACCGCGGCGACCTACGACGACGTGAGCGTGACCGGTGCGTCCGGGCAGGCGTTGTTCAGCGACGACTTCTCGGGCGGCGACTCGCGGTGGACCGGGTCGGGGCGCGGTGCGTGGAACGTGGTGGACGGCGCCTACGTCCAGTCCGACGCCGCCGCCGAGGACACGCTCGTCACGGCGGGCGACCGGACGTGGCAGGACTACACGCTGAACGTCAAGGCCACCAAGCAGTCCGGCCGGGAGGGTTTCCTCGTCGCGTTCGGCGTCCAGGACACCGGCAACCACTACTGGTGGAATCTGGGTGGCTGGAACAACACACGGTCCGCGGTGGAGAAGGCGGTCGGCGGCGGCAAGAGCACGTTGATCTCCGACGGCACGAGCATCGACACCGGCCGCACCTACGACGTGCGCATCGAGGTCCGCGGCCGGCACGTCGCGCTCCACCTCGACGGCCGGAAGTGGGGCGAGTTCACCGACGACTCGGTGGCCGAGCCGTTCCGGCAGGTCGTCACCCGCGACCTCGCCACCGGGGAGCTGGTCGTCAAGGTCGTCAACGCCCAGGACGACGCCGCCCGCACCCGGATCGACCTCGGTGTGCCGGTCGCCCCGACGGCGCGGGCGACGGTGCTGCAGGGCCGCCCCGACGACGTGAACACCGAGTTCGCCCAGCCGATCCGGCCCCGTTCCGAGCAGGTCCGCGTGGCGAGCAGCTTCACGCACACGTTCCCGCCGAACTCCGTCACGTTCCTCCGGATCAGGAGCCGCTCGTGATCAACCGACGATCCCTGCTGCGCACGAGCGGTGTCGTCGCCGCGACCGGTGCTCTCGCCTCCGCCGCACCCGCCGCGGCGGGCGCCGAACCCCCGCCGGAGCTGCCCACCGGGAACCCTCTGGTGGAGCAGCGCGCCGATCCGTTCATCACGCCGCCCACCAACGGCATGTACTACCTGACCGGGTCGGTGCCCGAGTACGACCGGGTGGTCGTCCGCGGCGCGTCCACTCTGGACGGCCTCGCCTCCGCCCGTGAGCGCACGATCTGGTGCCGGCCCGAGTCCGGTGCGATGGGCGGCTACATCTGGGCGCCGGAGCTGCACCGCATCGACGGCCGGTGGTACGTCTACTTCGCCGCGGGGGACGCGGACGAGCCGTTCCGCATCCGCACCTACGTGCTGGAGTCGCCGAACGCCGACCCGCGCGCGAGCGGGTGGGTGCTGCGCGGGCAGATGGTCACGGCGTGGGACACGTTCACCTTGGACGCCACCACGTTCGCGCACCGCGGCAAGCGCTACTTCCTGTGGGCGCAGAGCGAGCCCGGCATCGCCACCAACTCGAACCTCTACATCGCCGAGATGGCCTCACCTCTCGCGCTCAAGACCGCCCCGGTGCGGATCGCGACGCCCACGCTGCCGTGGGAGGTGCAGGGCTTCAAGGTGAACGAGGGCCCCGCGGTGCTGGTCCGCAACGGCCGGGTGTTCGTGACGTTCTCGGCGAGCGCCACCGACGCCCGGTACTGCATGGGCCTGCTGACCGCCGACGAGAACGCGAACCTGCTCGACGCGCGGTCGTGGACCAAGTCGCCGTCACCGGTCTTCACGACGCACGCGCCGACTTCGCAGTACGGGCCGGGGCACAACTCGTTCACGACGGTGGGCGCCACCGATGTGCTCGTCCACCACTCCCGCGACTACCGCGACATCACCGGCGACCCGCTGTTCGACCCCAACCGGCACACCCGCGTGCAACGGCTGCACTGGAACGCCGACGGCACGCCGTCGTTCGGGGTACCGGTGGGACGCGGCGGCCCGATCGTGCGGCTGTCGCCTGTGGACTCCCCGTCGCTCGTCGTGCGGCACTACGAGTACCGGCTGCGCGTCGACGGCAACGTGCGCGACGTCGCCGACTCGCAGTTCCGGTTCGTGCCGGGTTTTCTCGGCGCGGGCACGGTCGCGGTGCAGTCGGTGAACTTCCCGGACCGGTACGTGCGCGTGGACTCCGACGCTATTCGCATCGACCCGTACGAGGACACCGACGCATACGGCCGCGCGGCGAGTTTCGTCCGCGTTCCGGGACTTGCCGAAGGTCCGGCAGTGTCGCTCCGTGTCGGCGCGGACACGTATCTGGCACACGACACCGGTCGCTTCGTCGTGTCCACACCGGGCAATGACCGCGAAGCGCGCCGACGTGCCACATTCCGCCTCGATTGAGTGGACAATGAGCACTGCATCGATGCCGACCTGGTGTTATCGCTAACATCACCGGTGCAGATCCAAGATCGGAGACCGCTAGTGGAGAAGACCTCGCGTGACCCCGCGATGACCGATGTCGCACGACTCGCCGGGGTGTCGCACCAGACGGTCTCGCGTGTGCTCAACAACCACCCGAACGTCCGCGAGCAGACCCGGCTGCGCGTGCAGGCGGCGATCAAGGAGCTGGACTACCGGCCCAACAGGGCGGCCCGGGCCCTCGTGACCGGCAAGACCCAGCTGATCGGCGTGGTGGCGCAGAACTCGACGCTGTACGGCCCGGCCTCGCTGCTGTCCGCCTTCGAGGAGGCGGCGGCCGAGGCCGGCTTCGCCGTCAGCGTCGGCAGGGTGAAGGTGCTCGACCGCGACTCGATCTCGGCGGCCGTCGAACGCCACCGCGACCAGCGCGTGGCGGGCATCGTGGTGATCGCGCCGACCTCGTCCGCGGCCGACGCCCTGGCCGACGTCCCGGCGGGCGTGCCGCTGGTGACGGTCGACGGCGACCCGGACCGCCCGACCCCGCTGGTCACGGTCGACCAGGCGGCCGGCGCCTTTGCGGCGACGATGCACCTGCTCCAGGCGGGCCACGAGACGGTGTGGCACGTGTCCGGCCCCGCCGACTGGTTCGACGCGGCGGGCCGGGTGGAGGGCTGGCGCCAGGCCCTGGACGCGGCCGGCGCCGAGGTGCCCCCGGTGGTCACCGCCGACTGGAGCGCCGCGGCGGGCTACCGCGCGGGCCAGATGATGGCGCGGATGCCCGAGGTCACGGCCGTGTTCTGCTCCA
The DNA here is from genome assembly GCF_042725365.1 of Lentzea sp. NPDC060358. Taxonomy (NCBI): domain Bacteria; kingdom Bacillati; phylum Actinomycetota; class Actinomycetes; order Pseudonocardiales; family Pseudonocardiaceae; genus Lentzea; species Lentzea sp. NPDC060358. The sequence continues at coordinate 15,034 of NZ_JBHXCW010000137.1, forward strand.
ACGACCACCTGGCCCTGGGCCTGCTGAGGGCGATGAGCGAACGAGGCAGGCGCGTGCCGCACGACGTGAGCGTCGTGGGCTTCGACGACGTGCCCGAGGCCGCGTACTTCATGCCGCCGCTGACGACCGTCCGCCCGGACTTCGCCGCGGTGGCGAGGGAGACGCTCGGGCTGCTGCTGCAGCAGATCACCGACAGGGGAGCGCTGGCGGAGCGCCGCACGGTGGCGCCGGCCCTGGTGCGCCGCGACAGCGTGACGGCGCCGCCCCGGTAGCGGCGTCTCGGCCGCGTGAGCGGTGCCGGCACTCCCCGGAGCCGCGGCGCGCGGAGTGCCGGGGCGGTCCCGCTTTCCGCACCCGCTGGGGGGTGCGAGGTGGAGCGGACACCCAGGCCCCGAGCCCGCTCGGTCGGGTAGACCGCCCAGACCATTGGCCGCCAGTCCGGGGAGAGGGGCGGCGGTCCGGGGTCCGGCGTCCGTCCGGCTCGTCCGGGGCCATGGACCGCCAACCCGAGGTGGGCCGATACCCAGGGCCCTGAGTCCGCTCGGCCGGTCAGCCTGCCCAGGCCACCGGCCCTTTTCCCAGGCCGGGGACCGGCGCCCCGGCTCCGAGCCCGCCCACCCGGGCGGCACGTCCAAGCCGCCCCGGGACCATCGGCCGCCCCTCCGGCGAGCGGCACGGACCGCCGCCCAGCCGCCGAGCCCACCCGGCCGGGTAATGCGCCCCAGAGCCATCCGGGCCACCGCCTACCCTCGAAGGGCGCGAAGCGGACCGCCACCCACCCCCGAACCAGCCCACTCGGGCAGCCCGAACCGCCCAGACCGCCGGCAACCCCCACCCCGTCACCCCGAGCCACCGCCCACGCCCCGGGGCGGCCCCGACCGCGGAGCCGGTTTTGTCGTGCGCTCACCACCTTCCCCATTTCGCTCTCTCACAGGGAAATCGCGATATATCGAGTACGTCTTGACTCCCCGATTGTTAGCGATAACACTCAGGTCGTGACTGACATGACGATCGACCGCGACGCGTGTGTGGTGGGTGTCGACTTCGGCACGTTGTCCGGTCGCGCCGTGGTCGTGCGCGTGCGGGACGGTGCCGAGCTCGGCACCGCTGTGCACGACTACCGCCACGGCGTCGTGGACCAGGTGCTGCCCGCGACCGGGCGGCCGCTGCCGCCGGAGTGGGCGCTGCAGGTCCCGGCCGACTACCTCGACGTCCTGCGCACCGCCGTCCCGCAGGCCGTGCGGGCGGCCGGGATCGAGCCGGAGCAGGTGGTCGGCATCGGGACCGACTTCACCGCCTGCACGATGGTGCCGGTCACCGCGGACGGCACACCGCTGTGCGAGCTGGCCGAGTTCGCGGAGAACCCGCACGCCTACGTCAAGCTGTGGCGCCACCACGCCGCCCAGCTGCAGGCCGACCGGATCAACGAGCTCGCGCGACAGCGCAGGGAGCCGTGGCTCGCGCGCTACGGCGGGCTCATCTCCTCGGAGTGGGAGTTCGCCAAGGGGCTGCAGGTGCTCGAGGAGGCGCCCGAGGTCTACGCGGCGATGGAGCACTGGGTCGAGGCCGCCGACTGGATCATCTGGCAGCTCACCGGCACCTGCACCCGCAACGCGTGCACGGCCGGGTACAAGGGCATCCACCAGGACGGCGCCTACCCGAGCACCGAGTTCCTCAAGAACCTCAACCCCGAGTTCGAGACCTTCGTCGCCGACAAGCTCGACCACCCGCTGTCCCCGCTCGGCGGCAAAGCCGGCGAGCTCACCGCGCAGGCCGCCGAGTGGACCGGGCTGAGGCAGGGCATCGCGGTCGCCGTCGGCAACGTCGACGCGCACGTCACCGCGCCCGCCGCGCAGGCGGTCGAGCCCGGCCAGATGGTCGCGATCATGGGCACGTCCACGTGCCACGTCATGAGCGGCGACGTGCTGCGCGACGTGCCGGGCATGTGCGGTGTCGTCGACGGCGGCATCGTGCCGGGGCTGTGGGGGTACGAGGCCGGGCAGAGCGGCGTCGGCGACATCTTCGCGTGGTTCCTGCGCAACCAGGTGCCGCCCGTCTACCACGAGCAGGCGGCCGAGCGCGGCATCTCCGTGCACGAGCTGCTCTCCGAGCTCGCCGCCGGGCAGGCCGTCGGCGAGCACGGGCTCGTCGCGCTCGACTGGCACAGCGGCAACAGGTCCGTGCTCGTCGACCACGAGCTGTCGGGTGTGGTCGTCGGCCAGACGCTCGCCACCAAGGCCGAGGACGTGTACCGCGCTCTGCTGGAGGCCACGGCGTTCGGCACGCGCGTCATCGTCGACGCCTTCACCGACTCCGGAGTGCCGGTGACCGAGCTCGTCATCGCCGGCGGGCTGCTCAAGAACCCCTTGCTGATGCAGATCTACGCCGACGTCGTGAACCTGCCGCTGTCGGTGATCGGCTCGGCGCAGGGCCCCGCCCTCGGGTCCGCGATGCACGCCGCCGTCGCCGCGGGTGCGCACGCCGACATCCGCGCGGCCGCGGCCGCGATGGGGTCGGTGCGCCGCGAGGCCTTCACCCCGATCCCGAAGAACGTCGAGGCGTACCAACGGCTCTTCGACGACTACCTCGAGCTGCACGACTACTTCGGCCGCGGTGCCAACGACGTCATGCACCGGCTGCGCGGTTACCGGCGCGACGCCCTGGAGGGGAAGAGCTGATGTCCGCCACGACGGAGCTGCGCCGCACGGTCGCCGAGCTGCACCGCGAGCTGACCCGCTACGAGCTGGTGAGCTGGACCGCGGGCAACGTGTCGGCCCGCGTGCCGGACCAGGACCTGATGGTGATCAAGCCGTCCGGGGTGTCCTACGACGAGCTGGGACCGCACGCGATGGTCGTCACCGACCTGCACGGCGAGCTGGTGGAGGGCGAGCTCGCGCCGTCCTCCGACACCGCCGCGCACGCCTACGTGTACCGGCACATGCCGGACGTCGGCGGTGTCGTGCACACGCATTCCCCTTACGCCACGGCGTGGGCGGCGCGCGGCGAGCCCATCCCGTGCGTGCTCACGATGATCGCGGACGAGTTCGGCGGCGACATCCCGGTCGGGCCGTTCGCGCTGATCGGCGACGACTCGATCGGCAAGGGGATCGTGGAGACGTTGAGCACCAGCAGGTCCAGGGCCGTGCTGATGCGCAACCACGGCCCGTTCACGGTCGGCACGACCGCCCGCGCCGCGGTGAAGGCCGCGGTGCTGCTCGAGGACGTCGCCCGCACCGTCCACTTCGCACTGCAGCTCGGCAAGCCCGACGTGATCCCCCAGCAGGACGTCGACCGGCTCTACGAGCGCTACCAGAACGTTTACGGCCAGTGAGCCCAGAAGGAGAGCACATGGCGGACAAGCCCCAGATCTGGTTCCTCACCGGCAGCCAGCACCTCTACGGCCCCGAGACGCTCGACCAGGTCGCGGCGCAGTCCCAGCAGATCGCGCGGATGCTGTCCGACTCCGGCCGGATCAGCGCGGAGATCGTGTGGAAGCCGGTGCTCACCGACTCCGGCGCCATCCGCGCGGTCATGCAGGAGGCGAACAACGACCCGTCGTGCGTCGGCGTCATCGCGTGGATGCACACGTTCTCCCCGGCGAAGATGTGGATCACCGGGCTGGACCTGCTGCGCAAACCGCTGCTGCACCTGCACACGCAGCTCAACGAGGCGCTGCCGTGGTCCACCATCGACATGGACTTCATGAACCTCAACCAGGCCGCGCACGGCGACCGCGAGTTCGCCTACGTGCAGACCAGGATCGGGGTGGCGCGCAAGACGGTCGCCGGGCACGCGAGCGATCCCGTGGTGGCGCAACGGATCGACGGGTGGGCGCGCGCCGCCACCGGTGCCGCGCACCTGCGGTCGCTGCGGCTGGCGCGGTTCGGCGACAACATGCGCGACGTCGCCGTCACCGAGGGCGACAAGGTGGAGGCGGAACTGCGGTTCGGCGTCTCCGTCAACACCTACGGGGTCAACGACCTCGTCGCGGTGGTGGACGCCGTGCCCGACGCGGACATCGACCTGCTCGTCGCCGACTACGCCGAGGCCTACCGGCTCAGCCCGGAGCTCGCGCGCGGGGCGGAGCGGCACGACTCGCTGCGCTACGCCGCCCGCATCGAGATCGGCCTGCGGTCGTTCCTCGACGACGGCGGGTTCGGCGCGTTCACCACGAACTTCCAGGACCTGGGCGGGTTGCGGCAGCTGCCGGGCCTCGCCGTGCAGCGGCTCATGGCCGACGGCTACGGCTTCGGCGGCGAGGGCGACTGGAAGACCTCGGCGCTGCTCGCCGCGGTGAAGGCGATGGGCACCGGCACCGGCCGCGGCACGTCGTTCATGGAGGACTACACCTACCACTTCGGGCCGGGCGAGCCGAAGATCCTCGGCGCGCACATGCTCGAGGTGTGCCCGACGATCGCCGCCGACCAGCCGTCGTGCGAGATCCACCCGCTCGGCATCGGCGACCGGGAGGACCCGGTGCGGCTCGTGTTCGACGCGGCACCCGGCCCCGCCGTGACCATCGGCCTGGCGGACCTGGGCGACCGCTTCCGGTTGGTGGCCAACGAGGTCGCGGTCGTCCCGCCGGACGAGCCGCTGCCGCAGCTGCCCGTCGCGCGGGCGGTGTGGAAGCCGGCGCCGTCGCTCTCCACGTCCGCGGAGTGCTGGCTCACCGCGGGCGGGCCGCACCACACGGTGATGACGCAGGCCGTCGGAGCCGAGGTGCTGCGCGACTTCGCGCAGATGGCCGCCACGGAGCTCGTGCTCATCGACGCGGACACGACCCCCGCGTCCTTCTTCGACCGGCTGCGCTGGAACGCCGCCTACCACCGCCTGGCGACGGGCATCGTCTGACCGCACCGGCACCTCGGCCCTGATGGCGACGGGGGTGGAGCACATCGGGAAGTCCCGCTGGAACGGGGTTCCCGGTGGGCTCCACCCCCGTTCGCGTCCTGCGGTGGCGGGCGGTGCACAGCTGCCCGCCGGTCGGGAAGACGACGGGGCCGTCGTCGCCTCACCTGCACGCCGGCACGTCCGCGGGGGATGCCCCGCGGGGCGGTCCGGAGCCCCGCAAGGATGCCAGCTCCTGTGAACGCTCACAAGTGGTTGAACCCAACACGATCCCGGTCCGTATTCCCCCTGTGCCGGCAGAAAACGTTCCCTACTCGTGAGGTTCGCCCATGTCGAGAGCGCATGCACGACCGCAACGCAGCAAGCGGGTCATGATCGCCGGTGTCGCGGTCGCCGCGACGCTGACCGCGGTGACCGCCGCCGTCGCCTTCGCCGGCGGGGACGAGGTGACCGGCTCGATCGCGTGCCCGCAGCCCGTGATCCCGGCGGTGCCCGCCGCGGCCCAGGCCGAGGTGCAGCGCGAGCTGGCCAACCTGGACAAGCAGATAGCCGAGGCCAACACCCGGCTGGTCACGTCGGCAGGTGAGGGCGGGCCGAACTTCGTGCAGAACGCGATCCTCGGTCCGCTGGCGAGCAAGCGCGTCGCGGCGCTCAACCGCATCGAGACCGCGATCGGCCGCGTCGCCGCGAAACCCGAGGGCCTGGAGAGGTTCGCGACCTGCGGACTCGGTGCGGCACCCGCGGTCTCCGCGCCGCCGGCCACCTCCCCGCAGGCGGCGCCACCGCAGACGTCTGCCAACCCCGGCAACGCGGGCGGTGGCGCGATCGCGTGCCCGGCGCCGGTGGTGGGTGACGTGCCCGCGGCCGCGCAGGCCGAGGTGCAGCGCGAGCTCGCGAACCTGGACAAGCAGATAGCCGAGGCCAACACCCGGCTGGTCACGTCGGCCGGTCAGGGCGGGCCGAACTTCGTGCAGAACGCCATCCTGGGCCCGCTGGCCGACAAGCGCGTCGCCGCGCTGAACCGCATCGAGACCGCCATCGGCCGCGTCGCCGCGAAGCCGGAAGGTCTGGAACGCTTCGCCACCTGCTCGCTGAAGTAGCTCTCCTCGGGGTTACAGCGGCCGGATCCCCGCCTCGCGGCGGGGCGAGCGTTTCGGGAGAGGTCCTGCCG
>NZ_JBHXCW010000138.1:0-20839 GCF_042725365.1 Lentzea sp. NPDC060358
CCGAGACGACATCCACGAAGCGTTCCTCAGCCTGGCCTGCGGGATCATCTGCTGGCGCCGACTCCGCAACCTCTCATTGAGTTAGGAGTTCTAAGCCGCGGGGCGGCGGCGGATCAGCAGGATCGCGCCGACGACCACGACCAGGCCGGCCAGGACCCACACCCAGAGCGGCACACCGCCCGGCTCCGGCGCGGTGCTCGCCGCCGGCGCGTTCGACACCGGCGCGCTCATCGTCACCGACGACGGGGCGGCGGCCGACGAGGCCGGCGCGGCCACGTTCATCGTGAACGCGATGGTGCCCTCGACGACGTCGCCGTCGTCGGCCTTCGCCTTCCACACCAGCGTGTGCGCGCCCGGCTTCGCCGCCGCGGTGTCGAACTTCGCGGTGATCGTCCTGTCGACCGCGGCGGCCCGCACGACCGGCCACCGGGTGCCGTCCGGGCCGGTGATCGTGATCGCGTCGCCGTCGGGCAGGCCGATGACGTCGCTGAACGTCAGCTCGACCTGCGGGGGCGGGGCGTCGAGGACCGCGCCGGACGCCGGGGTGCTGCTCTGGAGCTCCGCGTGGGCCTGCGCGGGGACGGTCACGGCCGTCGCGGCGAGCAGGGCCAGCACGAGCGCGCTGAAGGAACGCCTCACGTGCGCAGCGTAACGGTGCGGATGCGCTGCGAAACAGAGCGGAGTCAGACCGGGATCTGCCCGGACGGCGGCACGCGCGACGGTCCGACCGGCACCAGCGCCAGCCCGGCGGCGAGAGCCGCGGCCACCGCGGCGGCGACCACCGGCGCGAGCGGGTCCACGTCGTACAGCAGCCCGCTCGCCACCGGCGCGAGCACCACCGCGAGCCCGGCCGTGGCGTTGACCAGCCCGGCGACCACGCCCTGGTGCCGCGAGCCCGCACCGAACGTCGCGGCCGCCGCGAACCCGGTCACGGCGAAGCCGAGACCGACCGCCACCACCAGGAACCCCAGCGCCGCGAGCAGCACCGACGGCGCGACCGCCAGCACCAGGTACCCGGCCAGCGCGACCGGTGCGCCCACCTTCATCAGCCGGCCGGGCGGCCACTTCAGCAGCGGCACGAGCACGCCCTGCGTCCCGACGAGCCCGATGGCGGCGACGAGCGGCACCACCCCGGTGGCGCCGGCCGAGACCTCGGTCTGCAGCCGGTCCCTGACCAGCAGCAGGACCACGACCTCCGCCAGCCCGAACGACAGGTGCAGCAGGAACCCGACGCCGAACGCGGGCAGCACCTCCCACGGCCGCAGCCGCGCGGGCTGCTCGGCGAACGGCTCCGGCTTCACCGAGACGAGCACCACGACCGCCACCGCCACGGCGATCATCGGCGCGAGGAAGAGCGGCAGCATCAGCGACACCACCGCCAGGCCACCGCCGACCAGCGGGCCCAGTGCGGCGGCGAGCCCGGACGCCGCACCGACCAGGCCGACGGCTCCCGTGCGCCTGCTCTCGTGCGACGTGCCCGCGGTGGCGAGCGCGGCGACGGGGAACGCGGCCAGCCCGACGCCCAGGAGCAGGCTGCGGCACACCAGCAGCGCGACGAACGCCAGGCCGGACGGCAGCGTCTCGTCCGCCGCGAACGTGACCGCCAGCGCGAACCCGCCGAGCCCCGCCACGCACAGGGCGAGACCGGCGACCAGCACGGGCCGCAGGCCGAGGAGGTCGAACACCAGACCCCACAGTGGGCTCGACAGCGCCATCGCCACGGCGGCGACCGACAGCACCAGCCCGTACTGGGCGGTGCCGAGGGAGAGGTCTCGGGTCAGGGCCGGGAAGAGAGGCGTGAGCAGCTGCTGGGCGAACGAGATCGCGAGCAGGGCGAGGAGCAAGGGCGGCAGCGTTCTGGGCACGCGGTTCCCCCTTCGGGTGCGGCGGCGCCGAGAGGGTAACTTGCGGATCGCGCGGGGTGATCCGTTGGTTTGGGAATCGATGCACTCGGGTAACCCGCGCCGGGACTGATCATCTGACCGAGGAGCGGTTTGGCGCACGACCAGGCAGCGGAGACGGGCGAGGCGGCCGATCTGCCACTGGGCAGGCAACGGCCGTCCCTCGCGGCCGTCCGGCGCTGGGTGCGGCTGGAACTCGTGGGCGAGGACACCGACGCCGTGGCGGACGTGCTGCTCGTGGTCAACGAGCTCGTCAGCAACGCCTACCGGTACACGTCGGAACCGTCGTTCCTGCGCGTGGCCGTGGAGCGGACCAAGATCCGCATCGAGATCACCCACGACGCCCGCGCACACCCGCCGCTGCGCAAGGTCTCCCGTCCGCAGCGGGGCTACGGCCTGGTGCTGGTGGCGCGGCTGTCGGAGCGGTGGGGCGTCGACCGGGCGCACGGCGGCACCGTCGTGTGGGCCGACCTCCCGAGGGCGACGTGATAGAAGTTCGCTGGGTTTCGAACGACGTGTTCCTGGGTATGGAACCTCCTGCCTTGAACCAACAGGGCGCCGGGAGATGCTGATGGGTATTGCAGGACGGTCCGGCGAACGATTGGACCTCGTCCTACCGGAGGGGCAGCTGCCGCTCGCCGACGTGCGTGCGGAGGTGCGGCGCCTTCTCGAAGGGATGCACGAGAACGTCGTGGTCGACGTGATGGTCGTGGCCACGGAGCTCGTGAGCAACGCGTACCACCACGCCGCGCCGCCGCGTCGTGCCCGCATCCTGCTCCTGCCCGAGCGGGAGGTCGTGCGGGTCGAGGTCGACGACGGCACGCCCGGCCGCTTCCCGCAGCTCGGGCGGATGGGGTTCCGCGGCCGCCGGCAGCGCGGATTGCTGCTGGTGAACGGTCTGGCGCAGGTGTGGGGGCACAACCGGTTCCCGGACCTGAAGACCGTGTGGGCGGACGTCTCGTCGGTCAGGTGAGGGTCGCGAGGACGTAGGCGGCGGCCTCGGCGACGAGGGCTTCGTCGTACTCGGCGTCCGCGGCCGGTCTGCTGGACATGATCGCCACCAGGACCGGTTCGCGCTGCGGTGGCCAGACGACCGCGATGTCGTTGACCGTGCCGTACGAGCCCGTGCCGGTCTTGTTCGCGACCCTGCTGCCCCGCGCCACCCCGGCGCGCACGCGCCGGTCGCCGGTGACCGAGCGCTCCAGCAGGCCGGTGAGGAACGCGCGCTTGTCCGGGGCGAGCGCGTCACCGAGCACGAGCCGCCGGTAGTCCGTGCCGAGCGAGCGCGGGGTCGCCGTGTCGCGCGGGTCGCCGGGCGTGGCCGAGGTGATGTCAGGCTCCACGCGGTCCATGCGCGTCTCGGTGTCGCCCAGCTCGCGCAGGTACCGCGTGAGCTCCGCCGGGCCGCCGACGTCGCGCAGCAGCAGGTTGCCGGCCGTGCCGTCGCTGTGGCGGACCGCCGCGTCGCACAGGTCGCGCAGGCTCATGCCGGTGCCGACGTGCTGCCGGGTGATCGCCGAGCTCTTCATCAGGTCGGCCGCGGTGTAGGTGACGACGGTGTCCAGGTGCGCCATCGGGTTGCGGTGCAGGACCGCGGCGGCCGCCAGGGCCTTGAACGTCGAGCAGAACGCGAACCGCTCGTCCGCCCGGTGCTCGACCGTGCCGCTCGCTCCCGCCGCGAAGACGCCGAGACGTGCGCCGAACTTCTCCTCCAGCGCGAACAGCGCGTCGTGCCGCACGGGCGCGACGCTGGTGGTCGTGGTGGTGGACGGGGTGGTCGTCGTCGGTGCGGGGGTGCCCGGAGCCGAGGGCGGCGCCGCGCAGCCGGCCAGGGGGAGGAGGGCGAACGTCTTCAGCACCGCACGTCGATCGGTCACCGTTGCAACCTAACCGACCTTGTGGTGCGGGTGGCGCAGTGCCAGGTTGGGTGGTGACGTACCGGTTGGTCCTCTGGGTGGGGAGATCACGGATGCGGCGGACGACGACGATGTTCGGGCTGCTGGCGGTGTGCGGGCTGCTGGCGGGATGCCTGGGGCAGGCTCCGCAGGGCGATCAGGCCAGGAACGCCGACGCTCGGGAGATCACGCTGACCATCGTCGCCAACGCGGTGGCGGGCGGGAAGAACTCGCGCGGGGCGAACTGGCTGCAGAACTGGGTGATCCCCCGGTTCACCGAGCAGCAGAAGGCCAAGGGCGTCACCGCCACGGTCAGGTTCGAGCAGAACGGTGCCGGCGACGAGGACTTCAAGACCAAGGTCGCGCTGGACCTGAAGACCGGCGGCGGTGGCGACATCGTCGAGATCGACGGCATCTGGCTCGGCGAGTTCGCGCAGGCGGGCCAGATCAAGCCGCTCGCCGACGTCGTCGGCAACACCGACTGGGACGGCTGGGACCAGATCCCGAAGGCCGTGCAGGGACTCGGCGAGTTCGACGGCAAGCGGTACGGCGTGCCGATGGGCACCGACGGGCGCGTGCTGTTCTTCAACAAGAAGCTGTTCGCGCAGGCGGGGTTGCCTGCCGACTGGCAGCCCCGCAGCTGGCAGGACGTCCTCGACGCGGGCGCTCGCCTGAAGTCGCTGCCGGGCGTGACGCCGATCCAGCTCAACGCCGGGACCGCGATGGGCGAGGCCACGACCATGCAGGGCGTGCTGCCCGCGCTGGCCGGCACCGGCAGGCCGATCTACGACAACGGCAAGTGGCAGGGGGATTCAGCCCAGCTCAAGGACGTTCTGGGGCTCTACCAGAAGATTTACGGCGGTGGGCTCGGCGATCCCGTGCTGCAGCAGGAGGCCAAGGGCCGCGACAGGTCGTTCCAGCTCTTCGGCGAGAACAGGATCGGCATCCTGCTGGAGGGAGACTACTTCTGGCGCTCCGTCGTGGAACCGAAGAACGGCGTCGCGAAGATGGCCGACCGCGACACCGCCGTCGGCTGGGCGCTGGTTCCCGCCGAGCAGCCCGGTGCGGGCGTCGGCGGGCAGGACTTCGTGAGCATGTCCGGCGGCGGCGTGCGGGTGGTCAACCCGAACACCCGGTACCCGAAGCAGGCCTGGGAGTTCCTGCGGTTCCTCAACTCCGCGGAGGCGGTGAAGGAGTCGCTCGCGGGCACCGCGCAGCTCACGCAACGCCAGGACGTCAACGACGAGGTGCTGAAGGGCGACCCCATGCTGACGTTCGTCGCCGAGAAGGTCCTGCCGATCACCCGCTACCGGCCCGGCCTCGCCGACTACCCGAAGGTGTCGGCGGCGCTGCAGCAGGCGACCGCGGACGTGGTGGCGGGCAAGGACACCGGCGAGGTGGCCCGCGCCTACCGGGCCGCGCTCGTGCGGGCGGTCGGCGAGGACAACGTTGGATAGCGCCGGGCTGGGTGTCCGGCGCGCGGCCGGGTTCGTCGCACCGGCGCTGCTGCTGATCGGGGCCTTCCTGGTCTTCCCCGCGCTCTGGACGCTCTACATCGGCATCACGAACTACCAGCTCACCGGGCCCGCGGCGGCCAACCCCCGGGTGGTCGGGCTGGACAACGTCGTCGACGCCGTGCGCGACCCGTTGTTCACGAACTCGGTGTGGCTCACGGCGTTGTTCGTGCTCGGCTCGGCGGTGGTCGGGCAGAACGCCCTCGGGTTCGGGCTCGCGTGGCTGCTGCGGACCGTGCGCCCCGGGCTGCGGCGCACCGTCGAAGGGCTCGTGCTGCTGTCGTGGATCCTGCCGGGCACGGTCGTCGCGTACCTGTGGTTCGCGGTGCTGAGCCGGGACACGGGCACGCTGGGGGTGCTGCTCGGCTCGCCGCAGACCGCCTGGCTGGTGGAGTACCCGATGACCAGCCTGATCGTCTTCAACGTCTGGCGCGGCACGGCGTTCTCGATGCTGCTCTACACCTCGGCGCTCGCCGCCGTGCCGCCGTCGCAGCTCGAGACCGCCCGGCTGGCCGGTGCGTCGGGGTGGCAGACCGTGCGGGACGTCGTGTTCCCGCACGTCCGCGGGCACGTGCTGACGAACACGCTGCTGATCAGCCTGTGGACGGCCAACGACTTCACGCCGTTCCTGCTGACCGCCGGCGGGCCGAACCACCGGTCCGAGGTGCTGCCGGTGCTGATCTACCAGCAGGCGCTGGGCAGCGGGCAGCTCGGGTACGCGTCGGCGATGTCGATGCTGCTGCTCGTGGGCAACCTGGTGATCGCGCTGGTGTACCTGAGGCTGTTGCGGAGGCGCGCGTGAGTCCTCTGTGGATCGTCCGGCGGATCGGCTTCTACGTGCTGGTCTCGGCGGTGCTGTCGTTCTTCGCGGTGCCGATGCTGTGGCTGGCCTCCGCGCCGTTCGACGCGAAGCCCGGTCTCGGCCTGCGGTGGCCGGACTGGACGCTGGGCAACGTCGCGGCGACCTTCGAGCACCCGTACGCGCTGACGTCGCTGGTGAACTCACTGGTGCTGTGCGTGATCGCGACCGTGGTGACGACGGTGTTCGCCGCCTTGGCCGCCTACGCGTTGTCGCGGGTGCGGATTCCCGGCCGGGACCTGGTGCTGTACCTGCTGTTGCTGCTCTCGTCGGTGGTCACGGGCACGGCGGCGATGGTGCCGATCTTCGTGATGATGCTGCAGCTCGGCCTGATCAACTCGCAGTTCGGCACGGCGCTGGTGATCGCGGGCGGCATGCTGCCCGCGGCCGTCTTCATCCTCAAGGACTTCGTGGACGCCGTGCCCCGGTCGTACGAGGAGTCGGCGCGGGTCTTCGGCGCCTCGCCGCGGCAGGTGCTGGGGCACGTCGTGCTGCCGATCGCGCGGCCGGGCGTCGCGACGATCTTCGTGTGGGCGTTCGTCAACGCCTGGGGCAACTTCCTGCTGCCGTTCCTGCTGCTGCGCGACGTCGGGCGGCAACCGGCGGCGGTGCTGCTGCGGACCCTCTACGACGAGGGCGGCAGCGCCAACCTGACGGTGATCCCGGTGTTCTCGCTGCTGTACTCGATCCCGGTGGTCGTGCTGTACCTGGTCGTGAACAAGCGGTACGGGTTCCGATTCCACGGAGGCATCAAGAGCTGATGGCGGGCATCACCGTGGAGGAGCTGACCACCGTCTACCCGAACGGGGTGCGCGCGGTGGACGCGCTGGACCTCGAGGTCGCCGACGGCGAGCTGTTCGCGCTGCTCGGCCCGTCCGGCTGCGGCAAGACCACGCTGCTGCGCACCATCGCGGGCCTCGAGCCCGCCGGCGGGGGAGCGGTGGCGATCGGCTCGCGCGACGTCACGCGCCTGCAACCGGGTGAGCGGCGCGTCGCCATGGTGTTCCAGGACTACGCGTTGTTCCCGCACATGACGGTGGCGGAGAACATCGCCTACCCCTTGCGGGTGCGGGGAGCGGCGAAGTCCGCGCAGCGCGAGGCCGCCACGCGCACCGCCGCCGGGCTGAGCCTGGACGGCTTGCTCGACCGCCGTCCCGGCCAGCTCTCGGGCGGCCAGCAGCAACGGGCCGCGCTGGCCCGCGCGGTCGCCGCGTCGGCCGAGGTGCTGCTGCTCGACGAGCCGCTGTCCAACCTGGACGCCCGGCTGCGGCTGGAGGCGCGGACGTTCCTCAAGAAGCTGCACCGGGAGCTCGGGCTGACGACGGTGTTCGTGACGCACGACCAGGCGGAGGCGCTGGCGCTGGCCGACCGGATCGCCGTCATGGACGCGGGCCGGATCCGGCAGCTCGGCACCCCGCGCGAGGTGTTCCAGCGCCCCGCGGACACCTTCGTCGCGAACTTCATCGGCTCGACGCCCATGAACCTCGTGCCGGCCGGCTCCGAGATCGTCGGCGTCCGCCCCGAGTACCTCTCGCCCGCACCCGCGGGACTGTTCACGGGCGTGGTGTCCATTGTGGAGAACCTCGGCGTGACCTCGCTGGTGACGCTGGACTGCGACGAGGCCCAGATCGGGTACGTCGTGCCCGAGGACGACGAGCCCGAGGTCGGCACGACCGTGACGGTGGACGCCCCGCCCGCCCGTGTTCTGCGGTACGACGCGGAGACCGGCCTACTCGTGAGGTGAGCTGATGTTCCAGACCGACGGCTACGAGACGCACCCGGGCGTGCTGGCGCCCTCCCGGTTCGAGGCGCTGGCGGCGCACTTCGAGACCGGGCTGGCGGCCCTGCCGGAGGGGCGGCGCCCCGAGCACATGGACCGGCCGCACCTGACCGACCCGGCGCTCTTCGAGTGGCTGCTCGACCCCGGTGTGCTGGACCTCGTCGAGTCGCTGATCGGCCCGGACATCGCCCTGTTCTCCTCGCACTTCATCTGCAAGCCCGCGGGCGACGGCAAACCCGTGCCGTGGCACCAGGACGCGCACTTCTGGCGCGACACCATCGCACCCGCCGGTGACGCGATCACGGTCTGGCTGGCCATCGACCCGTCGACCGCGGAGAACGGCTGCCTGCGGGTGGTCCCCGGCAGCCACCTCGCGCCCGTCGAGCACACCGGCACCGCCGACGCGTTCTTCACCCGGGAGACCGCGGTCGACGAGTCGCGGGCCGTCGACGTGGAACTGGAGCGCGGCGCGTGCAGCGTCCACTCGGCGATGCTCGTGCACGGCTCACCGCCGAACCGCAGCACCACCCGGCGCTGCGGGTACACCATGCGGTACATGCCGACCACGGTCCGGTTGCTGTCCGAACGGCACGCGATCTACTTGGCGCGCGGGCGCGACCGGGCGGGCAACGCCTACGCGCCGGTGCCCTGAGCGGCGCTGCGCCGAACGAGCTTCATCGATCCTCCACCTTGACCGGTCGCGGGATCGGACCTAGCGTGCTGGAAAGCGCTTTCCTAACCCGAGGGGGCTGTGTGGGCACGGTGTCGGGAGACCGCGGGCGCGGAGTCGTCGAGCGGACGTGGCGGCCGGCCGCGCTGCTGGCCGCGTGCCTCGCGCTCTGGCAGCTCGTCACGGCGACCGGCCTGGTCGAGGCCTACCTGGTGCCGTCACCTGGGAAGACCTTCGCGCTGCTGGTGGACAGGTGGCCGTACCTGTGGGGCCACACCTGGGTGACCACGTACGAGACGGTGCTCGGGTTCGTCATCGCGGGTGTGCTCGGCGTGCTGGTCGCCGTCGCGATGGTCTACTCCCGCACGGTGGAGAGCACGGCCTACCCGCTGCTGCTGTTCGCGCAGGTCATCCCCAAGATCGCGATCGCGCCGCTGTTCGTCGTGTGGCTCGGGTTCGGCTTCGAGCCGAAGGTGGTCGTGGCCGTGCTCATGGCGTTCTTCCCCGTGGTGGTCTCCGCGGTCACCGGCCTGAAGTCCGTCGACACCGAGATGCTCGAGCTCGCCGCCACGATGGGCGGCGGGCCGGTGAAGACGTTCGTGAAGATCCGCTTCCCGGCCGCGCTGCCGCACCTGTTCGCCGGGTTGAAGGTCGCGGTGACGCTGGCCGTCACGGGTGCCGTCGTCGGCGAGTTCGTCGGGGCCAACGAGGGGCTCGGTTACGTGATCCTGCAGGCCAACGGCAACATGGACACGCCGATGCTCTTCGCCGGTCTGATCGTCGTCTCCCTGGTCGGAGTCCTGCTCTTCCTCCTGCTCGACCTCGCCGAACAACTGCTGCTGCCCTGGCACGCCAGCCGGCGCGGCGCCGCCGTCACCACCCTTCTCGCGAAAGGCTGATGATGAAGAGAGTGCTCGCAGGTCTTCTCCCCGCGGTGCTGCTGGTCGCCGCCTGCGGTGGTGGCGGTGGCACGTCGTCCGGCAGCGGCGGGGAGGCGCGGGACGTCACGCTCACCCTCAACTGGTACCCGTACGGCGAGCACGCGCCGTTCTACTACGGCGTCAAGCAGGGCATCTACGCCAAGCACGGGATCAACCTGAAGATCCAGGCGGGTCAGGGCTCCGGCAAGACCGTGACGGCGACCGGGGCCGGGCAGACCGACTTCGGCTGGGCCGACACGTCCGCGCTCGCCACGGCCGTCGAGCAGGGCGTGCCCGCCAAGAGCATCGGCGTGTTCCTGCAGACCACTCCCGCCTCCGTGCAGTTCTTCACGGACAAGAACATCCGCAAGCCCGAGGACCTCAAGGGCAAGTCGGTCGCCACCACGGCCGGTGACGCGCTGACGAAGACGTTCCCCGCGTTCCTCAAGCGGAACGGCATGCGGGAGTCGGACGTCTCCATCCAGAACATCGACCCGGCGGGCAAGATGGCCGCGGTCATCTCCAACCGGACGGACGTGCTGCTCGGGTTCGCCTCCGACCAGGGACCGACGATCAAGGAGAAGGCCGGCAAGGACGTCGGCCACCTGCGGTTCTCGGAGTTCGGGCTCAACTACTTCAGCAACGGCCTGCTGACGTCGAAGTCCGTGCTGCAGAAGGACCCCGAGCTCGTGAAGAAGATGGTCGCGGCGACGCAGGAGGCGTGGACCGAGGCCGAAAAGGCGCCGGAGGCGGCCGCCGAGTCGATGACGGGCGCGGCCGAGCAGCTGCCGTCGCCAACGGTCGTGCTGGAGCAGTTCAAGACCACGCTGACGTTGCTGCACACCGACGCCACCAGGGGCAAGGCGCCGGGCGTGAACAGCTTCGAGGACTGGAAGAAGACCATCGAGACGTTCCGGCAGACCGGGATCATCAAGGAGGCGGCGGAGCCGTCGGCGTACTGGGAAGAAAGCGTGGCCCCCAAGGGATGAGCACCGACGTGACCACCACCTCCGCCGTCGCGGCCGACGACGTGTCCGTGCGCTTCCGCTCCAGGCGCGCGGAGGTCACCGCGATCGAGCGGGTCTCGCTCACCGTCGCGCCGGGCGAGTTCGTGTCGATCGTCGGCCCGTCCGGCTGCGGCAAGTCGACGCTGCTGAAGCTGGTGTCCGGCCTGCTCGCGCCGTCGTCCGGGACGGTGACGCTGCTCGGGTCGCCGGTGACCGGCCCGCGGCACGACATCGGCTTCGTGTTCCAGCGCGCGGCGTTGCTGGAGTGGCGCTCGGCGCGCCGCAACGTCCTGCTGCAGGCCGAGATGCGCGGCATGAACGCGGCGGAGGCGGCCCGGCGGGCCGACGAGCTCATCGAGATGACGGGCCTGAAGGGGTTCGAGGACGCCCTGCCGCACGAGCTCTCCGGCGGCATGCAGCAACGCGTGGCACTGTGCCGCGCGCTGCTGCACCGGCCGCGGGTGTTGCTGATGGACGAACCGTTCGGCGCGCTCGACGCGTTGACGCGCGAGCAGATGAACGTCGAGCTGCACCGGGTGTGGCGGGAGACCGGCACGACGGTGCTGCTCGTGACGCACTCGATCGCGGAGTCGGTGTACCTCGCGAACCGGGTGGTCGTGCTGACGCGGCGGCCCGCAGTCGTCCAGGAGGTCGTGGAGGTGGGCCTGCCGGCCGAACGCGACTACTCGGCGACGCTGGCCCGGCCGGAGTTCGCGGCCGCGACCGCGCACATCCGCGACCTGCTGGGAGCGGTGACCGAGCACGACTGACGGGTTGCGACTGATTTATTACCCGCGTAAGTTCGGTTCCACGCCGCATCGGAAAGCGCTTTCCAACGCCGTGCCCGCACGGCCTGGCCCACGGGGTGGTGGGGATGTTCCGACGCGTGTCCTGGTTGGCCGTCATCACGTTCGTGCTCTCCGCGGTGCTCGTGCCCGTCGCTTCGGCGCAGGACGAGCCGATCGCGGACCCTCTGCCGACGCCGGCCCCGTCGGGTCTCGGCCTGGAGCTCACCGAGGTCGCGCAGCTGCCCGCGTCCCAGCCGGTGCCGCCGCCGACGGACCCGAGACTGGTGCGCCACAACAGGATCAACTACCTCGGCGAGGTTCCCGACGGTTCCGGTCGGCAGTTCGTGCCGGACATGAACGGCAGGCTGTACCTGCTCGACGGCGGCGCGCAGCACGTGTTCCTGGACCTGGGCGCGGCCATCGGGCCCGACTTCCACACCCACCGCGGCCTGGGCAGCGGCTTCGGGTTCGCGGCGTTCCACCCGGACTTCCGGAGCAACGGCAGGTTCTACACCGTGCACACCGAGACCGGTGCCGCGCTCACCGCGAAGAAGCCCGACCTGCCGTCGTCCGGCACCGACCAGGTGCACGGCGTGATCACCGAGTGGACCGCCGCCGACCCAGGTGCCGACGTCTTCTCCGGAACACGCCGCGAGGTGCTGCGCGTCGGCTTCGCGACGTTCATCCACGGCTTCCAGGAGATCGGCTTCAACCCGACGGCCCGCTGGCAGGACGAGGACCGGACCCTGCTCTACATCGCCTCCGGCGACGGCGGCATCGGCGCGAACACCACGGTCCCGCAGGACCTCTCGCTGCCGCAGGGCAAGATCCTGCGCATCGACCCGGCCGGCACCGACGGGCCCGGCGGGCGGTACGGCATCCCGCGCTCGAACCCGTTCGCCGGTGCCGCCGGTGAACTGGGCGAGATCTACGCCTACGGCATGCGCGACCCGTACCGCTTCAGCTGGGACGCGGGCGGCTCGCACAAGATGTTCCTCGGCCACATCGGCGAGAAGGCCGTCGACTCCGTCTACGAGGTCCGCAAGGGCGCCAACCTCGGCTGGAGCGAACGCGAGGGCGTCTGGGAGTTCCGCCGCGGCGACCCGTCGTGCGGTGTGTTCCCGCTGCCCGCCGACGACGCGAAGAACGGCTACACCTACCCCGTCACGGCGTTCGACCACAACCGGCTCTCCTCCACGAGTCCGTGCGCCGACAGCGGCAACGCGCTGATGGGCGGCTTCGTCTACCGCGGCGCCAAGATCCCTTCGTTGCGCGGCAAGTACATCTACGGCGAAGGCGTGAAGGGACTGCTGTACTACGCCGAGGAACGCGAGATGCGCGCGGGCGCTCCGATGACCGCGTCCCGTGAGCTGATGGTCTACGTGAACGGTCAGGTCACCACGCTGAAGGCGCTCGTGGGCGACCCGAACCGGGTCGACCTCCGGTTCGGCCGCGACGCCGCCGGCGAGCTGTACGTGCTGGCCAAGGCGAACGGCAAGATCTGGAAGGTGACGGGCGCGCGGGCGTTCGCGTCCTGCCGCCTGGGCCACGACGTCGTCGCCGGCACGGGATCCGCGAGGTCGTGGGCACCCGTGACGCCCGAGCTGTGGGAGTTCCCGGGACGTGAGGTCGTGCTGGCGCGAGCGGGGGTGGCCCGGCCCGGTCCGCGGCGGCCGTTCGAGTACGCGGTGCTGACCCGGGGCCCGGAGTTCGGCTCGGTGCAGGTGGACGCCTCGGTTCGGCTCGACACACCGGTAACGGAGTCCAACCGGGACGTGATCGTCGTGTTCGGCCACCGGTCCGACACCGAGTTCTACTACGTGCACCTCTCGTCGGACAACACGATCTACCCGCACAACGGCATCTTCGTCGTGAACAACGCCGACCGGCTGCGCCTCGACCACCAGTGGGACGCGGTGCGGTCTGCCGGCGCGCCACCCGCCGTGTCCGACACGGCCTGGCATCGCGTCAGAGTGCGGTATTGCGCCGACACCGGGGAGATCGCGGTCCACGTCGACGGGTCGCCGTTCCCGCTGATGACCGCGGTGGACAGGACCTTCCCGTCCGGCCGGGTCGGCTTCGGCTCGTTCGACAACGTCGGCCGGGCGCGCGACGTCCTGGTGCGGGGGAGCGGGTCGTGAGGCGGCTGCTCGTCCTCGGAGTGACCGCCGCGTTCTGCGTGGGCCTGGCCGCGCCCGCCCCGGCCTCGTCCGGCGGGGTGCTGCCCACGCTGGCCCGCGACCTGGTGTCGTACTACGACTTCGAGCACCCGGTGCGCGGTGACGGCTCCCTGGAACAGGACCGCGGCCGGTCCGGCACGACCTTGGCGCTGATCAACGGAGGCGCGCGGATGCGCGTGCGGGACGGAGTGTCCGGCCGGAACTCCGTGCAGCTCCAGCAGGTCGACCCCGCGGTCGCCGGGAACGACGACTGGAAGGCGGGGTTGTTCAGCGAGTCGGGAGTACCGTCGTTGCGGGCCTTCAACGGCGCGCGCGAGGCGTCGATCCTGGGCTGGGTGAAGATGACGGGCCAGAACCCGGCGCCGAACTCGAACACCGCCGACCCGGCGGACCTCTACGGCGCGATCGGACTGGCGGGAGTGCTGACCGGCAGCTCGGACGGCCATGCCGTGCGGGCGCTGCTGGAGCTGATCCAGGTCGGCGGCGAACTGAAGCTCGTGGCACTGGCCAGGCGGGTCGACGGCGAAGCGTCGCAGACGTTCGCCGCCAGCCGGCCGTGGCAGGAGCTGCTGCCGCAGGGCGAATGGGTGTTCCTCGCGGCGACGTTCGACTTCGACACCGGCGCGATGGCGTTGTACCGCAACGGGAAACCGCTCGAAGGCCGGTACGTCGCCGCCGGTGACCCGTGGCGGCTCGAAGGCGAGCCCGAACCGGACCTCGCCTCCGCGACCGACCCGCGCGGGCTCAAGATCGGCGGGAGCTACCCGCAGAACACCCGCGAGAACAACCCCTGCACCTGCCGGATGGACGACCTGATGTTCCTGGACCGGGCCGTCCACCCCTGGGAGGTGCGCCTGCAGCACCGCCTGGTCAGTCGAACACCGTGACGCCCTGGGCGGCCGGCTGCAGCGTGCCGACCTTCACCTCGCTCACCTTGAGCTTGCCCGGGTCAGCGACCGGCCGGCCGTCCGTGCCGATCAGCGTGACCTTCGCGGGCGCGCTGCCGGGCAGCTGCGCGGTGATCTCGTTGAGGGCGAAGGACTTGCTGTCGTCCATCTCCATCTTCACCCCGGCGAACGCCGTCCTGCCGGGCTCCAGGGTGATCGACGGGCCCTCACCGGGCACGAGCTTCTGCTCGACCGGGATGGCCGCGGGCTCCCCGGCGGCGTTGGTGAAGGCGAGCTTCGGCCAGCCCTGGACCGTGATCGGCGTGGAGCCCGCGTTGGTGGCGGTGAGCAGGCCGAGACCCGGCTTGCCCTGCAGGGTGATCTCCACCTTCACCGCCGGCTGCACCGAGTCCTGGGAGGACGCGGTGGTGCCGGACGCCGCCGTGCTGGACGCGGTCGTGCTGGACGGCGTGCTCTGGTCCCCTGAGCCGGTCGCCGTCGTCCCGCAGGCCGCGAGAACGGCGACGAGACCGGCGGCCAGGATCGTGACGCGCATCGGGCAAAACCCCCTGGTGGCTCGAGTTGATCTCCACCGGGTAACCGGGCCGGGGGTTCCGGCAAACCTCGTCCGCTCGATCGTGCCTCACAGCACGGCCAGGTCGACCGCCTTCGCCATCGCCTCGAAGCCCTGGTCGCCGGGGTGCAGGTGGTCGCCCTCGTCGTAGGCGGGCCGGATCCGCTGCGGGTCGGCCGGGTCGCGGACGACCTGGTCGAAGTCGGCGACCGCGTCGAAGTCGGTGCTGGTGCGGATGAACGAGTTGACGGCCTGCCGCACCGCCTCCAGTTCGTCGGTGTAGCTGTTCCAGCCCTTGAACGGCGTGATGGTCGCCCCGACGACCCGCAGGCCGCGGTCGTGCGAGCGCTGGGCGATCTGCCGCAGCGCGGCGATGATCTTCGCGGGGTCGGTCTCGTGCGGCGTCTGCTGGATGTCGTTGATGCCCTCGAACACGATGACGCTGCGGACACCGGTCTGGGTCAGCACGTCGCGGTTCAGGCGGGCCAGGGCGTTGGGGCCGGCCGAGCCGCCGTCGAGCAGCAGCCGGTTGCCGCTGATGCCCGAGTTCAGCACGCCCAGGCGCTTGTTGACCCGGTCGGCCAGCTGGTCGGGCCAGCGCAGGTTGGCGCCCCACGTCGCGTTGGCGCCGTCGGTGATGGAGTCGCCGAGCGCCACGACGCTGCCCTGCAACGTCGACGAGCGCACGTCCACACCGGACACGTAATGCCAGTTGATGGTGCGCTCGCGGTAGGGGGCCGCGGACTCGTCGGCGACGTGGTTGCCGTCGCGGGTGAAGTACGAGTTCTGCCTGGTCAGCTGGTGGTGCGTGACGGGACCACCGGGCTCGGGCGTGAAGACGCTGACGAGCAGGTCCGAGTCGGCGGGCACGGTGAGCGCCACGCCGTCGCTGACCACGTCGGCGCCGGGCGGCGCGGTGATCGACCGCGCGCCGCCGAACGTGAGCGTGCGCATCGTGCCGGGCACCGCCGTGGGCGTGTCGGGGCCGGCCGCCCGCGCGACCGTGACCTGGCCGAACAGCACCGGTGTGCGGCCGTAGGCGTTGGAGAGCCGGACTCTGATCTCCTTGCCGCCCGCGCTCACGTGCACGATGTTGCGGATCGAGAAGTTCGGATAGCCGTTGTCCGTGCCGGGCACGGCGGACGAGGGCGCGGCGGCCCAGGTGCCGACCCAGCGGGGAGCCGCGGCGTGCGCGGGGGAGGCCGCCGCCACGAGCAACGCCACTGCCAGCAGAAAGCGCGTCATGCACTCGACCTTGGCAGCGCTCCCACCTGCACGGTATCCGCCGATCTTCGGATCTATGCTCGTCAGGTGTGGAACGGAGCTGAGTACCAGCGCAGGTTCGACTCGCTCGCCGAGTCGGGGGTCGACGTGCACGGCGAGGCATCGTTCGTGCGCGCCTTCGGGCCGAAGTCCGTGCTGGACGCGGGCTGCGGCACCGGGCGCGTCGCGATCGAGCTCGCGCGGCACGGCGTCGAGGTCGTCGGCGCGGACCTCGACGAGTCGATGCTCGCCCACGCGCGCGAGCTGGCGCCGCAGATCACCTGGGTCCGGTCCGACCTGGCCGCGCTCGACCTCGGCCGGACGTTCGACGTGGTCGTGATGGCGGGCAACGTGCCGCTGTTCACCTCTCCCGGCACGCAGGACGCGCTCGTCGCCGGGGTCGCGCGGCACGTCGGCGGCGTGCTGGTCGCCGGGTTCAGCCTGAACCGCGGCTACACCGCCGAGCAGTACGACGAGCACTGCGCGCGGGCCGGGCTGCGGCTCGCCGAGCGGTTCGCGACCTGGGACCGCGAGGAGTTCCGGGGCGGCGACTACGCGGTGTCCGTGCACACGATCTGAGTGGCCGCCTCCACGAAGGCCCTGGTGAGCGGGTCGTCCTCGCGCCAGGCGACCACGACGGGGCTGGGCGCCATGTCGTCGAGCGGCACGACCCGGAGCCCGCTGCCCAGGTCGTGGCCGAGCGGCGCCAGCCCCACGGACCCGTTCCACAGCACGGTCTGCACGCACTCCTGCACGCCGCGGACGACCGGGCCCCGCCGCGGCCGCCCGCCGTTCCAGTAGCCCTGCCAGGCCTCGTCGGTGCCCTCGGGGAACTGGAACCAGTCGCGGTCGTCTAGGTCCGCGGTGGTGATGCGCTCCCGCGCCGCCAGCGGGTCGTCCGCCCTGAGCACCGCGCCGACCGGGTCGGCGCGCAGCACCCGCGTCCGCAGGCCCGTGCGGTCGAACGGGCCGCGGGTGAGGGCGACGTCGACCTGGTGCGACCGCAGGCCGCAGGTCGGGTCGGTCAGGTCGGCCTCCCGGACGACGATCTCGACGCCGGGATGCCGCCGGCGGAACTCCCGGGCGATCCGCGCCGCGCCGTGGTCGCCGAGCACGCCGACGGTCAGGGTGGTCCTCGCGACCTTGGCCCGGATGCGGTCGGCGTGGTCCAGCAACGCCCGCGCTTCGTGCAGCAGCGTGCGGCCGGCGTCGGTGAGCTCGACCCCGGCG
This sequence comes from Lentzea sp. NPDC060358, assembly GCF_042725365.1. Classification (NCBI taxonomy): domain Bacteria; kingdom Bacillati; phylum Actinomycetota; class Actinomycetes; order Pseudonocardiales; family Pseudonocardiaceae; genus Lentzea; species Lentzea sp. NPDC060358. The sequence continues at coordinate 17,469 of NZ_JBHXCW010000138.1, forward strand.
GGGGAGCGGCGCAGCAGCGCGGTGCCGAGGCCCGCTTCGAGGAGCTTGATCGCCCGGCTCAGCGGCGGCTGGCTCATGTGCAGGCGCCGCGCGGCCCGGCCGAAGTGGAGCTCCTCGGCCACCGCGACGAAGTAGCGCAGCGTCCGCAGCTCCATGAGCAGCCACGATACTCGCCCGGTATCGGGACGACCGAGCCGGTCTTGGACGCGGCGTGCGGACGCGGGTGGGGTGGGGACATGACCATCCCGGACCCCGCCGTCGACGTCTCCGGCGCCGTCGACCTCGCCCCCGACCTGCTCGTCGTCCCGAACCACCACGTCGGTCTCGTCCCCAACATCGGCATCATCGGCGGCACCGAGGCCGTCCTCGTCGTGGACACCGGACTCGGCCCCGAGAACGCCCGAGCGGTGTTCGCCCTGGCCGACGAGGTGGCCCGCGGCCGGCGGGTCCTGCTGACGACGACGCACTTCCACCCGGAGCACGCGTTCGGCGCCGCCGCCTTCGACGGGACCTACGTCGTGGGCCGGGCGCAGGCGGACGACCTGCGCCGCAAGGGTTCCGGCTACCTGGAGATGTTCCGCGGGTTCGGCGGCGCGGTCGCCGACCGCCTGTCCGGCGCCGAGGTCCCCGTGCCGGACGTGGTGTTCGACGGGGAGCACGTGCTCGACCTGGGCGGCCGCACGGTCGTCCTGCGCCCCACCGGACGCGGGCACACGCTGGGCGACCAGGTCGTCGAGGTGCCGGACGCCGGCGTGCTGTTCACCGGCGACCTCGCCGAGACCGGCCAGTTCGCGATCTTCCCGTGGTTCCCGCCGCACGACACCGACGTGTCCGGGCTCGCGTGGATCGCCGTGCTGGACCGCCTGATCGCGTCGTCGCCTCGGGTCGTGGTGCCGGGACACGGGTCGGTGGGCGGTATCGGCGTGCTCGAAGGCGTGCGCGACTACCTGCGGGAACTGCGCGACGAGACCTGGCGCCGCCGCGACTCCGCGGTGGCGGACATCGTCGCCGAGGTGCGCGCGGTGCTGGTCGCGCGGCACCCGGAGTGGGTGGGGCAGGAGTGGATCGAGCCCGGGGTCGCGTGTCTGTGCTCCGAGTCGGCTCCATGACTTCAGTGTGGACTAAAGATAGTCCTCGCCGAGGTGCTCGCGGATGACCTTCTTCGGCACGCACAGAGCCCAGGCGCCGAGGACGAGCTCGGTCATCTCCTCGACGTCCAGTTCGGCCATCGCCGCGTGCACCCACTGGAAGCGCATGTCCGAGGGGCTCGGGAAGGCGAACTTGACCGGGTCGCTCGCGACCAGCGCCTCGCGTTCCTCGCGCGGGTAGCCGAAGCCGAGCACGGTCTCGTCGCGCAAGAGGGCCGCATAGACGATCCGGCCCACGCGGAACTTCACGCGGTCGCGGATCAGGTGCTCGGTGGTGCGGGGCAACGTCAGTGCCACGGCCCGGACGTCGGCGACGGTGATCATCAGGCGACCCTTCCCGCGGCGGCGCCGTTGTGCAGGAGGGACAGGACCTGGTGCGGTGGCTCGGTGGTGATGATGGTGTCGTCGCCGAGCCGGGTGACCTCCGTGCGGCGTTGCGGTGCGCCGTTGTGCGGGCGGTGCGTCAGGTAGGCGCGATCGTGCTCGGTGGTGAGGGTGGTGTCCTGGTAGTTGGTGCGGTAGGTGCCGCACATCCAGTCATCCACCGGGCGCCGGTCGGCGGATGGCACCGGTGGTGGGGCGATGGGGCCGAGTGTGGCGCTGAAGACCTCGTGGGCGAGTGGTTCGGCGTTGGTGCTGTTGGTGAGCATGGCTACCGCCTTCGCGTTGGCCGGGTCCAGGCGCAGGAAGGCCTTCTGGCCCCGGGAAACGCCGGTGTGGCCGGCGATGCCGCCGTCGTACAGCATCCAGCCGAGTCCCCAGTCGCGGATGCCGCCGCCGAAGTCCGGGACGGAGCCGAGCTGGGGCTCGCGCAGGGCGGCGTGGTCGCGCAGTTGCAGGCGGACGAACGCCATCAGGTCGCGGGCGCTCATGGCGAGGTGCGAGCCGCTGGGCGCGGTGGAGTACGAGACCGCCCACCTCGTCGTGGGAACGCCGTCGGTGTGGCCGACCGCGGCTCGATGCAGGATCGCCTCGCAGGCGTCGGTGGCGACGGTCTCGAGTCGCAGCGGGGTGACGAGCTCCGCGCGCAGCACGTCGTGGAAGGGCTTGCCGCGCAGCACTTCCACCAGCCTGCCGAGCACGGTGTAGCCGCTGTTGGAGTAGGAGAAGACGACGCCGGCGGCGAACGGTCGCCGGGCTGCGGCGATCGCGGCGGCGCACTCCTCGATCGTGCGGGTGTCCGTGAAGTGGTTGGCGTCGAGGCCGCTGGTGTGGGTGAGCAGGTGGCGGGCCGTGATGTCCGGCGCGAGGCCGGGCAGGTGGGTGGCGACGGGCTCGTCGAGGTCCAGCAGGCCGTCGCGCACCAGGAAGTGGACCAGCGTCGCCGTCCAGACCTTGGTGATCGAGCCGATCTTGAACACCGCGTCGGGCATGGCCTCGACGCCGGTGCGCCGGCTCAGCACGCCCGCGGCCTGCTCGTGGATCTCGCCGTTCTCCAGGACGGCGACCTGCGCGCCCGGCACGTCGTGGCGGGCGAGGAGCTCGCTCAGAATCATCAGTCGATCCTGCCGTGTCCGGCAATCTGCAACTAATCGGACAATTGGCATCAAGAACGTTCTCGTTCACGAATCCAAGCGATCCCGTGGCATTCGAGTTCATTGACGCGGCAATCGCTCCACGCATGCGGCATGAGCTGCGAAAACAGCAAGAGAATCGACCATTTGAGATGGTCGGATCCCGGAATTGTGAGAGCGCAACCACACTCCGCCTCCCTTTCGGCCCGATCGGGTGAAAAGTGGAGCGATGAACGTGAAACGGTCCCTTCCTGCCCTTCTCCCGCTCGTCATCACCGCCTCCTTCTTCGCGGGTGGCGCGGCCGAGTCGGCGACCCCGGCGCAGAGCCCGGTCAACGTCACGCCCACCGCGATCCGGTTCGACCCGCACGCCGCGAAGCTCGACGTCACCTACGGCACCTCGGCGATCGAGCTGAAGTACATCCGCAAGGACACCGACAAGGCGGACGGCTGCACGGCGCGCGACCACGAGGAAACCGAAGAAGCCGAGGTAGCGCCCGGAGCGGGTCATGTCACCGTTGCGGGTACGCGGTACGACCTGGTCCAGTTCCACTTCCACACGCCGTCGGAGCACACGTTCGGTGGGCGTCACACGCCGCTGGAGATGCACCTCGGGGACTGTAAAACGTTCGGTGTAACTCCCGATCATGGAAGTGCACCTGATGACCGACATGATGTCCGGCGTGGAGAACGCCGAGGACTCGAAGCC
>NZ_JBHXCW010000139.1:0-20803 GCF_042725365.1 Lentzea sp. NPDC060358
GCATGAAACCGTCGCGGCCGGAGTGGGCCTCGCTTCTCGTCATCCTCGTCGACGCCATCGTCATCGTTTCCGGTTTCGTGACAGGCAGTCCGCTGTTGCCGCGGGCGGCGAACATCGTGCTCGTGGTGGTCTCCGTCGCCCTCATGCTGGTGGTGCGGATCATGGTCAGGGGCGGGTTCAGCTTCCGCGGGTTCGTCCAGCCGGTGTGGCTGGGCGCGGTGGCGGCGGTCTCGTTCTTCGGCGGCGCCCTGCTCTTCGCCATCCCGCTGCTGAACGCGCAGATGCAGGACGACCCCGTCGTGAACCAGCGCGGGTGGGTCGGGCTCGCCCTCGCGCTCGCGGGCGGCAGCCTCGCCTTCGCCGCCATTCGGCGGGGCGACGAGGAGTAGCGCTAGAGCGGCAGGGTCAGGACCGCGCCCACCCGCGTGAGCTCGCGGCGGTGCACGGCCAGCAGCACGGTGTCCGCCGGGCGGCGGAAGTGCAGCACCACGAAGTTCGGGTGCGGTGGGTCGTGGTCGACGACCTGTTCGACGCGGCCCTCCGCGTCGCTGAAGACGATGCGCTCGTCCCAGATGATCCTGGTGGGGCCGAAGAAGAGCTCTCCCTCGTGCCACTCGCCGTCGAGGAACACGTCGCCGTCGCCGCGCGTGTGGTCCTCGCCGGACGGTCCGAAGGCCTCGCCGAAGACGCTCCCCAGGATTTCGAACAGTGCGGACATGACGATCCCCCTTCGTTGCCACGGGAACGAGCTGGGCGCCCAGCTGGTTCCCGTTGCGGTGGCGGAGGATCAGCCGAACGGCTGGCCGGCTTCGCGCAGCCACGCGCGTTCGCGCGAGTGGTCCGGCACGGCGGGCCAGCCGTTGACATTCGCGATCAGCACCCAGTAGCGCTCGGCGCGCGGGTCGGCGAAGTCGGAGAGCTCGCGCAGCTTCGCCACGAGGCTCTCGTCGTCCGGCAGGCCCAGCGCCCGCGCCCAGTTCGCGTTGACGCGGGCCACGACCTCGCGGGCCTCGGCGGACTCCGGCGCGATGCCGGCGTCGAGCGCCTCACGGGCCCGGGTGACCGCGAAGGTGAAGGCCTCCATCTGGTCCTCCGACCGCGGGCCCATGTCCTCGCCGTTGCGGCGCTGCTCCTCGTGCTGCTGGGACATCCGCTTGACCGCGGCGCGGAAGTCCGGGTCCTGCACGAGCTTCGCCAGCTCGACCCACGCCTCCAGCTGCTCGGTCGTCGGGTCGTCGGGCAGCTCGATGCGCACGGAACGCATGTGCTGCTCGAACTGCGGGTCCAGCTCGTAGGGCCCGAACACCTCCTCGAAGAAGTCGTCGAGGATGCGCTGGCGCTCCTCGTCCGACATGCGTGCCAACTCGTTCATCAGTTCCATCTCCCCTCCCTTGGCGACGGCGCGCAGGACGGCCCTTCTGAGCCGCAAAGTCCTCATCTGCGCGTCGATCGCTTCCGCGTGTGCACGCGCCACGTCGGTCACCGACACCTCGTGCGCCAGCACCCGGCCGGCCGTCGGCAGGTCCACGCCCAGGTCCCTGAGCGTGCGGACCAGCTTCAGCCTGGCCAGCGCGTCGGCGTCGTAGGTGCGGTAGCCGCCGGAGGTCCTGTCCGTGGGCGGGATGAGGCCCGAGTCGGAGTAGAACCTGATGGTCCGGACGGTGAGTCCGGTCATCCTGGCGAGCTCGCCGATCTGGTAGCGCGTCACGGGGACCACTGTGCAGTCTCCAGTTGCTGGAGGGTCAACCTCGTCAACCGATCAGGTGGCTGACCACGAGTTTCATCCGAACGACCTAGTGCGGGCCCGTACGACCTGTGGAAACGTCGATCGCGTCGGTATCGCCTGGGGGGCAATCATCGATTTCGGACCTTCGTCGAAGGTCTGTTCAGTGTGCGCCGACCCGTCTATTGGTTCTGGGGGAATCAATGCGTTCGATTTCGCATGCGATGAAGTTGTTCGTCGGCGGCGTGGGGCTCGCTGCCGCGCTGGTGACCACGATCTCCGCACCGGCGACTGCGGGGACGTCCGAGCCGGAGACCACCACCAGGGCGGCCGTGCAGACGGTCGGCGTCGCCGTGGACACCTTGCCCGAGGTGGGCAGGAGCGCGGTTCCGGTGGTCTGCTTCCGCGGTCACGTCGAGGACATCGGCTGGCAGGGCTGGGACTGCGACGACGACGGCAGCTGGGCCTTCGCCGGCACGATCAGCCAGTTCCGCAGGCTGGAGGCGCTCCAGGTCGTGGCCTACGGCACGGGCGGCGGGACCTGTGCGCAGGCGCACGTGCAGGACTACGGCTGGCGGCCTCAGGTGTGCGTGGCGGACGGCGTGGTCGCCCAGGTCGGCACGACCGGTGAGTTCCGCCGGATCGAGGCGATCGGGTTCGGGAGCAGCAGCCTGGGCTCGTGCGCGGAGGCCCACGTGCAGGACTACGCCTGGATGGGCTACAAGTGCACGGGCGCCGGTCAGGTGAACGTCGTCGGCACCACCGGTGAGTTCCGGCGGATGGAAGCCGTGACCGGCACGATCCTGCAATAGGCGAGAAACCGTGGGTGCTTTCCGCCGACCGAACGACGGAAAGCACCCACGACCTGTTCTCAGTACGTCATCGCGATGCCCGGCTCGGCCAGCAGCGCGCCGACGTCGGCCAGGAACTGCGAACCCTGCTGCCCGTCGACCACGCGGTGGTCGAACGACAGCGCGAGCTGGCAGATCTTGCGGATCTTGATCTCGCCGTCGACCACCCACGGCATGTCGCGGATCGCGCCCAGGGCGAGGATCGCGGACTCGCCGGGGTTCAGGATCGGCGTGCCGGTGTCGACGCCGAAGACGCCGACGTTGGTGATCGTGATGGTGCCGTTCATCATGTCGGCCGGGGCCGTCTTGCCGTCGCGGGCGACGGTGGCGAGCTCGTCCAGTGCGACCGCGAGTTCCTTGAGGGACATGCGGTCGGCGTCGCGGACCTTCGGGACCACCAGGCCGCGCGGCGTGGCGGCCGCGATGCCCAGGTGGACGTAGTCCTTGTAGACGATCTCGTTGGCCGCGCTGTCCCACGTCGCGTTGACGTCGGGCGTGCGGCGGGCGGCGAGGACGACCGCCTTGGCGCAGAACGCCAGCGGGGTCAGCTTCACGCCGCGGAACTCCGGCGCGTTCTTCAGGCGCGCGCGCAGTTCCATCATCGGGGTCACGTCGACCGTCAGGAACTCGGTCACGTGCGGCGCGGTGAAGGCGCTGTCCACCATGGCCTGCGCGGTCGCCTTGCGGACGCCCTTGATCGGCACCCGGCGTTCGCGGCCGCCGTTGTCCACGAAGGACAGTGCGGACGGCGCCGAGGTGACGGGTGCGGCCACGGCGCTCTCGACGTCCTCGCGGGTGATCACGCCGTCGGGGCCGGAGCCCGTGAGCGCGCGCAGGTCGACGCCGAGGTCCTTGGCGAGCTTGCGCACCGGCGGCTTCGCCAGCGGCACGTACCCGCCCGGCGCCGCGACCGGAGTCGCGACCGGTGCCGGGGGAGCGACGGGAGCCGGCGGGGCGACCGGAGCGGGCGGGGCCACGACGGCGGCCGCGGGGGCCGGTGCCGAGGCGTCCTTGCGCGCACGGCGCTTGGCCGCACCGGACTTCGGGCCGTAGCCGACGAGCGTCGCGATGCGCCCGCCCGGCATCTCCTCGCCGATCTTGCCGGACGAGGTGCCGTTCGCCTCCGCCGCAACGGGAGCGGCGGCGGGCGCGGGCGCGGCCGCGCCACCGGGGTCGGTGTCGATCGTGATGATCGGGACGCCGACCTCGACGGTCTGGCCGGGCTCGGCCAGCAGCTCCGTCACGACGCCCGCCCACGGGCAGGGCAGCTCGACGGCGGCCTTGGCCGTCTCGATCTCGACGATGATCTGGTTGACCGTGACGGTGTCGCCCGGCTTCACGTGCCAGGTGAGGATCTCGGCCTCGGTCAGCCCCTCCGCCGTGTCGGGCAGGGGGAATTGCTTGTACTGCGGCATTTCCGGTTGTCCCCTTACCAGGCGAGAGAGCGGTCGACGGCGTGCAGCACCCGGTCGAGGTCGGGGAGGAACTCCTCCTCGAGCTTCGACGGCGGGTACGGGGTGTCGAAACCGGTCACCCGCAGCACCGGTGCCTGCAGGGAGTAGAAGCACTCCTGCTGGACCTTGGCTGCAATCTCGCTGGCGATCGAGGACTCGGACGGCGCCTCGGACACGACGACCAGGCGGCCGGTGCGGCGCACCGACTCGAACACGGGCGCCAGGTCCAGCGGCGACAACGTGCGCAGGTCGATGACCTCCAGCGAGGTCCCGTCCTCGGCGGCCGCACCCGCGGCGTCCAGGGCGGTGCGCACCATCGGGCCGTACGCCACGAGCGTCGCGTCCGTGCCCTGGCGCAGCACGCGCGACTCGAAGAGCTTGCCGGGCGTGGCGGTCGTGTCGACCTCGCCCTTCTCGTAGTAGCGGCGCTTCGGCTCGAAGAACAGCACCGGGTCGTCGCAGTCGATGGCCTGCTGGATCATCCAGTAGGCGTCGGCCGGGTTCGAGCACGAGACGACCTTGAGGCCGGCGGTGTGCGCGAAGTACGACTCGGGCGACTCCGAGTGGTGCTCGACGGCACCGATGCCGCCGCCGAACGGCACGCGGATCACGATGGGCATCTTGATCTTGCCCTGCGTGCGGTAGTGCAGCTTCGCGACCTGCGACACGATCTGGTCGAAGCCGGGGAAGATGAAGCCGTCGAACTGGATCTCGCACACCGGGCGGTAGCCGCGGATCGCGAGGCCGACGGCGGTGCCGATGATGCCGGACTCCGCGAGCGGCGTGTCGAGCACGCGCTGCTCGCCGAAGTCCTTCTGCAGGCCGTCGGTGATGCGGAAGACGCCACCGAGCTTGCCGATGTCCTCGCCCATCATGATGACCTTGGGGTTGGCCTCCATGGCCGCCCGCAGGCCCAGGTTGAGCGCCTTCGAGATCGTGAGCGTCTGCGGGGACGCCGGGGCGGCGGCCGTGGAACGGTCCATCGTCGGTGCTGCCATCAGTGCTCGCCTCCCGCGAAACCCGAGACGTAGTCGAGGAACTCGTCGCGCTGCGCGTCGAGGGCGGGGCTGCCCTCCGCGTAGACGTTGCTGAAGATCCGTTCGGCGGGCGGGTCGGGCATGTTCGTGCAGAACTCCCGCAGCTCCTCGCCCAACTGGTCGGCCTCGGCCTCGATGCCCTCGAAGAACGCGCTGTCGGCCCACTGCTGGCGGACCAGGTAGACCTTCACGCGCTCGATCGGGTCCTTGAGCTTCCACATCTCCAGCTCGTCGGACAGCCGGTAGCGGCTCGGGTCGTCGGAGGTGGTGTGCGCGTCCATCCGGTAGGTGAACGCCTCGATCAGGATCGGGCCGTTGCCGTGGCGGCACTCGTCGAGCGCCCACTTCGTCACGGCGAGCGTCGCGAGGACGTCGTTGCCGTCGACGCGGATGCCGGGGAAGCCGTAGCCGCGGGCGCGCTGGTAGAGCGGCAGGCGCGACTGGCGTTCGGTGGGCTCGGAGATGGCCCACTGGTTGTTCTGGCAGAAGAAGACCAGCGGCGCGTCGTAGACCGCGGCCCACACGAAGCCCTCGTGCACGTCGCCCTGGCTGGTCGCGCCGTCGCCGAAGAAGCACATGGTGGCTTCTCCCTCGTCGTCGCCGACCTTGCCGTCGAACTTCTGGCCCATCGCGTACCCGGCCGCGTTGAGGACCTGGTTGCCGATGACGATCGTGTAGGGGTGGAAGCGCTTCTCGACCGGGTCCCACGTGCCCTGGTCGGTGCCGCGGAAGATGCCGAGGAGCTCGGTGGGGCTGATCCCGCGCGTCCACGCGATGCCGTGCTCGCGGTAGCTGGGAAAGGCCATGTCCGTCTGGCGCATCGCGCGGCCGGCACCGATCTGCGCGGCCTCCTGGCCGAGCAGCGGCACCCAGATGCCGAGCTGGCCCTTGCGCTGCAGCGCGTTGGCCTCGCGGTCGACCCGGCGGATCAGGACCATGTCGCGGTACAGACCGCGCAGCTCCTCCGCCGTGATGTCGATGTCGAAGTCCGGGTGCTGGACCCGTTCGCCTTCGGGAGTGAGGAGCTGCACCAGGTCGGCGCCACCCTCGTCTGTCGCTCGCAAGCCTGCGATCACCTGTTCCGCTGTCGGTTTTGCGGCAGTGGCGGCCGGCGCTGCGTCCGGCTCAGGGTGCGTCCATTGCTCAGGGGACGACATGCGCCTTCTCCTCTGTCTACTCCGACCGCCTGATCGCTCGTGACGACCTCGTGCGGCGACGTCGGCGGTCGCCGCCAACCCTGTGGGGCCGGAGGCAGCCGTCGACGGTGACGGTGGCTTACGACCACATCCTGACACGGCCTCACCCGAGTTGGTGAGACCCGTCCCACTTCGTAACACACGAGTCAACGTTCTGATCAGCGACAACTGTCGGAAGTTCGACCTTTTGTCCTCCGACGGTCCTCGTCCGACTACCGGACACCGCTGTCCCGGTTACCGATCGTTAACTCAGCTCGAGGCCTCGTACAAGAGGCTACGGACGCGGGCGGAGGCGGAGTCGTGACAGGATCGAGAGGTGGACCGCTCTGTTGTGACCAGCACCGTCAGGACGCTTTGGGACGAGGAGATCGTCCCGAGCCTGTCTCAGCTCGTCGCCGTGCCGGCGATCTCGCCCGCGTTCGACCCCGCCTGGGAAGAACACGGCGAGTTGGCCGCGGCGATCGCGCACGTGCAGGCCTGGATCGCCGCGCGGAACCTGCCGGGCGCCGAGCTCGAAGTCGTCCAACTGGCGGGACGCACGCCGCTGCTGGTGGTGGACGTGCCCGCGTCCGGCAACGCGGGCGACGACACGGTGTTGCTCTACGGACACCTCGACAAGCAGCCGCCGGTGGGCGGCTGGAGCGAGGGGCTGGGCCCGTGGACCCCGGTGCTGCGTGACGGACGTCTCTACGGACGCGGCGCGGCCGATGACGGTTACTCCGGATATGCCGCAATCGCCGCTATCGAGGCCGTGCGCGCGGCGGGCGGCTCGCACGCCCGGTGCGTCGTGCTGCTGGAGACCGGCGAGGAGTCCGGTTCGCCCGATCTGCCCGCTTACCTGGAGCACCTCTCCGACCGGCTCGGCCGCGTGTCGCTGGTGGTCTGCCTCGACTCCGGCGGCTCGGACTACGAGCGCATGTGGCTGACGACGTCGCTGCGCGGGCTGGTGCAGGTCACGGCCACCGTGCGGGTGCTGGAGGGCGGCATGCACTCCGGCATGGCGTCGGGCATCGTGCCGTCGTCGTTCCGGATCGCCCGGATCCTGCTCGACCGGGTCGAGAACTCCGAGACCGGCGAGGTCCTCGTGCCGGAGATGCACGTGGAGATCCCGGCGCACCGGCTGGCCGAGGTGCGCGAGGCCGTCGAGGCGGCACCGGGCGCGCTGTGGGACCCGGTCCCGCGCGTCGGCGACCTGAGGCCGATGTCCGACGACGAGGTCGAGCTGGCGCTCAACTCCGGCTGGCGGCCGACCCTGTCCGTGACCGGCGCCGAGGGCCTGCCCCTGCCGGACGACGCGGGCAACGTGCTGCGCCCGTTCACCACCCTCGTGCTCTCGTTCCGCCTGCCGCCGACGGCGTCGTCCGCCGCGGCGCTGGAGGCGGTCAAGGCCAAGCTGACCTCCGACGTGCCGTACGGCGCGACGGTCGAGCTCTCGCGCGTCGAGCACGCGGACGGCTGGAACGCGCCGGAGCTGGCGCCGTGGCTGTCGGCGACGCTCGACGACGCCGGCAAGGAGGTCTTCGGCTCGCCGTGGCGGACCGTGTCGCTGGGCGGCTCGATCCCGTTCATGGGCCTGCTGCACGACGCGTACCCGGACGCGCAGTTCCTGGTCACGGGCGCGGTCGGGCCGGACTCGAACCTCCACGTGCCGGACGAGTGGCTGCACCTGGCGCACGCGGCGCGCGTCACCGAGGGGGTGGCGCTGGTGCTCGACGCGCACTCCAGGCAGGCCTGACCCGTCCTCCAGCGAGGAAGAACTCACACAGGACCCGGACCCCACCAGCCGTCCGACCAGGTGTTCCACACTGGGCCGATGGTCGAACATGCGGAACGAGCGCGTCTCGCGGAGTCGGAGACCCCGACCTCGCCGTGGCGGCTGTGGGGGCCGTACCTGTCGGGCCGCCAGTGGGGCACGGTCCGCGAGGACTACTCGCCCGAGGGTGACGCGTGGGCGTCGTTCCCGTTCGACCACGCCCGTTCGCGCGCCTACCGCTGGGGCGAGGACGGCATCGCCGGCATCTGCGACGTCCACGGGTTCCTCAACTTCGGCCTCGCGCTGTGGAACGGCCGCGACCCGTTCCTCAAGGAGCGGTACTTCGGCCTCACCAACGACGAGGGCAACCACGGCGAGGACGTCAAGGAACACTGGTGGGTGACCGACGGGACGCCCACCCACTCCTGGATGCAGGTGGTCTACCGGTACCCGCAGCGCGAGTTCCCGTACGCGCGGCTGCGGGAGATGGCGCGCCACGCCGGCCGGGAGAACCGCGAGCCCGAACTGAGCGACACCGGGGTGCTCGACGACAACCGGTTCTTCGACGTCCAGGTCACCTACGCCAAGGCCGACACCGACGACATCTGCGTCGAGATCAGCGCGACCAACCACGGGCCGCAGGACGCGCCGCTGCACCTGCTGCCGCAGCTGTGGTTCCGCAACACCTGGGCGTGGGGCCGCGACCAGCGGCCGTGCCAGCTCGTCGCGAGCACCACGACCGGGCGCAAGGTGACAGCCGACCACGGCAACCTCGGCCGGTACACGCTGCACCTCGACGACTCGCCGTCGATGCTCATGACGGACAACGAGAGCAACGAGGTCGCTCTCTTCGGCGCCGAGCGGAACCCGTCGCCGTGGGCCAAGGACGGCGTCTGCGACTACGTCGTGCGCGGGTCGACGAGCTCGTGCCAGGTGGTCGGGCCGGACGACGCGGGCGCGGCCGGCACCAAGTTCGCCGCCTGGTACTCGTTCGACCCGGTGGAGCCGGGCGAGACGGTGACCGTCCGGCTGCGGCTCGTCGGCGGCGACGGGCACCTGGACCCGTTCGGCCCGAGCTTCGCCGAGACCATGGCCGCGCGGAAGGCCGAGGCCGACGAGTTCCACGACGACATCGCGCCCGACGTCGGGTCCGAGCAGAAGCACGTGCTGCGGCGCGCGCTCGCGGGTCTCATGTGGACCAAGCAGCACTACCGGTTCCGCACGCGCGACTGGCTCGACGGCGACCCGACCAAACCCGAGGCGCCCTCGTCGCGCCGGACGCCCGAGGCGCGCAACGTGCACTGGCGGCACCTCGACGTGGCCGACGTGATCTCCATGCCGGACGAGTGGGAGTACCCCTGGTTCGCGGCGTGGGACCTCGCGTTCCACACGATCCCGTTCGCGCTGGTCGACCCGGCGTTCGCGAAGGAGCAGCTGCTGCTGTTCTGCCGCGAGTGGATGATGCACCCCAACGGCCAGATCCCCGCCTACGAGTGGGAGTTCGGCGACGTCAACCCGCCGGTGCACGCGTGGGCGGCGTTGCAGGTCTACCGCGCGGACGGCAGCAGGGACCGCGGGTTCCTCGCCAAGATCTTCCACAAGCTGCTGCTCAACTTCTCCTGGTGGGTCAACCGCAAGGACGCCGGTGGCAGCTACCTGTTCGAGGGCGGGTTCCTCGGCATGGACAACATCGGGCCGATCAACCGGTCGGAGCCGATGCTCGGCGAGTGGCGGCTGGAGCAGTCCGACGCCACGTCGTGGATGGCCGCGTACAGCCTGCACCTCATGCAGATCGCGCTGGAGCTCGCGCGCGACGACGAGTCCTACGAGGACGTCGCGACCAAGTTCGTCGAGCACTTCCTGTCGATCGCGCAGGCCTTCACGCACTTCGGGTCGCACGGCGGCGGCATCTGGCACGACGAGGACGGCTTCTGCTACGACCGAGTCTCGCGGCGGCGCCCGGACGGCGGCGTCGAGTCCGAGCCGGTGCGCGTGCGGTCGATGGTCGGGCTGATCCCGCTGCTGGCCTCGGCAGTCCTGGAGCCGTGGGTGCTGGAGGAGCTGCACGGGTTCACCAGCCGACTGGAGCACCTGCTCAAGCGGCGGCCGGAGCTGCGGCAGTTCATCACGTTCCACTACGAGCGCGGGGCGTTCGTGTCGCTGCTGGACGACGTCAAGCTCCAGCGGGTGCTGCACCGGATGCTCGACGAGCAGGAGTTCCTGTCACCGCACGGGATCCGCTCGCTCAGCGCGGCCCACCGCGAGGGGCTCGAGGTCAAGGTCGCGGGCCAGGACCACCGCATGGGCTACGAGCCGGGCGAGTCGCACACGCCGATGTTCGGCGGCAACTCGAACTGGCGCGGCCCGATCTGGCTGCCGACCAACGCGCTGCTGGTCGAGGCGCTGCGCACGGTCTGCGCGTTCCACGACGGCGCGTTCCGGGTCGAGCTGCCGACGCGGTCCGGGCGCTGGGTCACCGCAGGACAGGTGGCGGACGAGCTGAGCGACCGGCTGGTCGGCCTCTTCCTGCCGGACCACGACGGGCGCAGGCCGTCGGACGGCAAGCGGATCGAGGCGTCCGAGTCACCTCTTTGGCGCAAGCACGTCACGTTCAGCGAGTACTTCGACGGCGACACGGGTGAGGGCCTGGGGGCCACGCACCAGACCGGATGGACGGCCCTCGTCGCCGGGCTGCTGACCGGACGCACGCGCTGAGCAGCACTGTCGTGATCAAATCCTGATCAAGGACACGCTCGCGGATGGTTATCATTCGTGTGCAATACGTGCAGACGTTGTGTGACCTAGGCCAAATTGCACAAGAATCTGCGCCCGCAAGTCCGATTTGACGCAAAATCATTGCAAGGCAGTGGCCTGTAACACGCACGTGCTGTCGCACGCGTCACCCGAGTGGCAGGATCCCGTTCACTCGTCCGCGACAGTTACGAGGAGTGACGCAGTGGCTCGTCGAACCAGGCAGTTGATGGCCGTGGTCCCCGCACTGGGACTGGCCGTGATGGCAGCGTCGGGCTGCGCGACTCCCACCAACCAGCCCGCCGGCAACTCCGGTGTCTCGCTGGTGCAGAGCGGCAAGCTCGTCACCTGCACGCACCTCTCCTACAAGCCCTTCCAGTTCAGCGAGGGCGACAAGACGGTCGGCTTCGACGTCGACCTGGTCGACCTGGTCGCGAAGGACCTCGGGGTCACGCAGCAGATCTTCGACACCCCGTTCGAGACGATCACCTCGGGCACGTCGTTCAGCGCGAACCAGTGCGACCTGGCCGCCGCCGGCATGACGATCACCGACGAGCGCAAGCAGGCGATCGACTTCTCCGACCCGTACTTCGACGCCTCGCAGGCGCTGCTGGTCAAGAAGGGCTCGAACCTCAAGGCCCTCGCCGACCTCAAGGGCAAGAAGCTCGGCGTCCAGCAGGACACCACGGGTGAGAAGTACGCGAACGACAACGCCGCCGCCAGCGGCTACACCGTCGTCCAGTTCGAGGACCTCCCCCTGTCGGAGACCGCCGTGCGCACCGGCGCGGTCGACGCGGTGATCAACGACAACGGCGTGCTCTACGACTACGCCAAGGAGTTCCCGGACACCGAGGTCACCACCGAGTTCGACACCGGTGAGAAGTACGGCATCGGCATCAAGAAGGGCAACACCGCCCTGTTGACCAAGGTCAACGAGGTGCTGAAGAAGGCCAAGGAGAACGGCGAGTACGACAAGATCTACGAGAAGTGGTTCGGCAAGAAGCCGACTTCGAAGTAGTCGCTTCTCCTGGGGCCGGTGCGGCAGAAAGCGCCGGCCCCGCCGCTTGTCCGAACCCCTTTCGCTAGGAGCCGCAATGGCTTTGTCCAAGCGCAAGCGCGCGGAGTACTTCCGCTACGCGCAGTACGGCCTGCTGGTCGTCATCGCCCTGCTCGTCGCCTTCCTGGCCGACTGGGGCCAGATCAAGGCCGCGTTCTTCAACGTGGACATCGCCAGTTCGATGTTCCCCAACGTCATCACGGTGGCGTTGAAGAACACCATCATCTACACCGCGCTCGGTTTCGGGTTCGGACTCGCGCTGGGCCTCGTGCTCGCGCTGATGAAGCTCTCCTCGGTCGCGCCCTACCGGTGGATCGCGACCGTCTACATCGAGTTCTTCCGCGGTGTCCCGGCGCTGCTGGTGTTCATCGGCATCTACTACGGCGTGCCGATCGCGTTCCAGATGCAGTTCCCGCCGCTGACCACGGTCATGCTGGCGCTCGGTGGCGTCGGTGCCGCGTACATGGCGGAGACGATCCGCGCCGGCATCCAGGCGGTGCCGAAGGGCCAGGTCGAGGCCGCGCGCTCGCTCGGCATGTCGCAGGGCCGCGCGATGGTCACGATCGTGATCCCGCAGGCGTTCCGGATCATCCTGCCGCCGCTGACGAACGAGCTGATCCTGCTGACCAAGGACTCCTCGCTCATCTACATCCTGGGCCTGTTCCGCGAGCAGTACGAGCTGACCAAGTTCGGCCGTGAGACGCTGAGCCGCAGCCCGTCGCTGACGCCGATCCTCATCGCCGGTCTGTGCTACCTGATCATCACGCTGCCGCTCGGCTACCTGTCGCGGTACCTGGAACGTCGCGGTACGGGCGGCAGGAAGAAGGTGTCCGCATGAGCGACGTGTCCGTCGAGATCACCGGGCTGAAGAAGTCGTTCGGCTCGCTGGAAGTCCTCAAGAACATCGACCTGACGGTCAACCGCGGCGACGTGGTCTGCATCATCGGGCCGTCGGGTTCCGGCAAGTCGACGCTGCTGCGCTGCGTGAACCTGCTGGAGGAGCCGAGCGGCGGCAAGATCGTCGTCAACGGCACCGAGCTGACCGACCCGGACGTCGACATCGACGCCGCGCGGACCAAGATCGGCATGGTCTTCCAAGGCTTCAACCTGTTCTCGCACCTCAACGTGCTGGCGAACCTCACGGTCGCGCAGCGCAAGGTGCTCAAGCGCTCCGAGGACGAGGCGCGCAAGGTCGCGCTGCACAACCTGGAGCGCGTCGGGCTGAGCGAGAAGGCGCACTCGATGCCCGCGCAGCTCTCCGGCGGCCAGCAGCAGCGCGTGGCGATCGCCCGCGCGCTGTCGATGGACCCCGACGTGATGCTGTTCGACGAGCCGACGTCCGCGCTCGACCCGGAACTCGTCGGCGACGTGCTGGGCGTCATGCGCCAGCTCGCCGACGAGGGCATGACGATGCTGGTCGTGACCCACGAGATGCAGTTCGCCCGCGAGGTCGCCGACAAGGTGATCTTCATGGACGGCGGCTACATCGTCGAGGAGGGTCCCGCGGCCGACGTGATCGGCAACCCGCAGGAGCCGCGCACCCAGGAGTTCCTGGCCCGAGTCCTCGACCCGACGCACCACGGCCCGAGCGACCCGGTCTAGCCGCGTGGCGAGGGGGAGGGTCTCCGCGGCGGACGTGCTGCGGGGGCTGTTGGGGGAGAACGAGAACGCCGGTGGTGGCGGGTGGCGGTTGCCTCGGCGCAGGCCGAGCACCCCGCCCGTCATCCGCGTGGTGGACAGGGTGGTCACCGACGTCCTCGACCTGCGCGCGGTCGAGGTGCCGTACGTGCTGGAGTTCGAGCGCTGCCAGTTCGAGGCGGCGCCGGACCTGCGGCAGGCGAACCTCGCCGGCATCTCGTTCACCGACTGCGACCTGCCCGGCCTCGAGGCCCGCAACCTCAGCAGCAGCAACGACGTCTCGTTGCTCGGCTGCCGCGTCGCGGGCCTGACCGACCTCACCGACGCGGAGATCGCGGGCTCGGTCCTGTTGCGGGACAGCAGTTTCAGCGTGCCGGGCGGCCTGTGCGTGCACGGCGACCGGTTGACGGTCGCGGGCGCGCTGCTCGGGTTCGGCCTGCACACCGAGGGCGAGATGCGGCTCGCGGGCGCGCGCATCGGCGGCAACGTCAACCTCGGCACCGCCGTGCTGGAGAACCCCGACGGCTTCACGTTGAACGGCAACGGGATGCAGGTCGGCGGCAACTTCATCGGCGCGTTCACCTCCCACGGCGTGGTGTTCCTCGCGAACGCCAAGATCAGCTCGGCGCTGTCGTTGCGCGGCTCGACGCTCTCGCGCGGCTCGGAGTTCGAGCACACCACCGACCCGCACGCCGACCCGTCCGCGACGCTGGTCCTCGACCGCTCGGACGTCTCCGGCGACCTGGAGCTCGACCGCGGTTTCTCCAGCGCCGGCACGGTCCGCGCGGTGAACGCGCGCATCGGCGGCACGTTGTCGCTGGCGGACGCCGTCCTGGACGCCGTCTCGCCGCCGTCCGTCGGCACCGACCCGACCGGGTCCGGCCGCGCGCTGCACGTCGACGGCGCGGAGATCGGCGGCGACGTGGTCGGCCGGCACGTGCGGATCAAGGGCCAGCTGCGCATGGTCGACACCCACGTGCGCGGCAGCATCACGATCGAACGGGCCACTGTGGACAACCCGGCCGCGGACGCCGTGCTGGCCAACCGCTCGCAGATCGGCAGCAACTTCGTGGTGCGCGAGTCGGACGTCGCGGGTGGTCTGGAGCTGCGCGGCATCACCGTCGGCGCGAACCTCGACCTGCGCGGCAGCCGCCTGATCAGGCCCGGCAAGTACCGCCACCAGCCGCGCGAGAAGCCGTCGCTCGACATCGGCGGCGCCACGATCGGCCGCGACCTCATCTGCGCGCGCGGCGACAAGGAGTTCGTGGCGCACGGCGGGGTGCGGTGCCGCCGCGCGACGATCGGCCGGATGGCGAACTTCAACGGCGCGGTGCTCGGCTACAAGCTCGACAGCCACGCGTTGAACGCCATGGGCATGCAGGTGCAGGAGCTGATGCTCAACGTCGTGTCGCCGCCCAAGGGCCTCGTGACGCTGCGGCAGGCGCGCTGCACGTCGTTGGACGACAACGAGAACTTCTGGAACGCCACGGGTTTCATCGACCTCGACGACTTCCGCTACGACTCGCTCGCGTACCCGATCGACCTGCGCGACGACGCCCAGGTGGCCCAGCGCCTGCGCTGGCTGCGCGCGGCGATGCGGCGCAGCTACCACCCGCGCCCGTACGACCAGTTCGCCGAGATGCTGACCGCCGCCGGCAACGAGGAGCACGCCTCGACCGTGCTGATCGAGAAGCAGCGCCTGCGCTACAAGGCGGTCGCCGAGGGCATGCGGTTCTTCGGGCCGCTGGTGCTGGTCTGGAGCTTCCTGCAGCGGTCGATGGTCGGCTACGGCTACCGCCCGGCGCGCGCCCTCGGGTGGCTGATCGCGGCGTGGGTCGTGGGCAGCCTGTGGTTCCAGTTCAAGGGGCCGCTGATCGAGATCAACGACGACGACCACCTGCCGTGGAACGCGTGGCTCTACACGATCGACCTGGTCGTCCCGATCGTCGACTTCGGCAACAAGAACCGCTGGCAGACACCCGGCGCGTCGCAGTGGATCGCGTCGGGGCTGATCGTGACGGGCTGGGTGCTCGCGACGACCGTGGCCGCCGGCCTGACCCGGATGCTGAAGCGTTAGCGGCGGTTACCATGCCTCTTCGTGACTGATCTGGTGCTGGCACTGGACTTCGGCGGCACCAAGATCGCCGCCGCCCTGGTGGACGCGGACGGCGCCGTGGTGCGCTCCGCACGCGTCCCGACGCCCGCGGCGGACGTCTGGGACGCGGTCGTGTCCCTGGTCTCGTCGGTGGTCGGAGGTTCCGAGGTCTCGGGCGTGGGCATCGGCTCGGCGGGCCCGCTGGACGCGGTCGCCGGCACCGTCTCCCCGATCAACGTGCCGTCGTGGCAGGCCTTCCCGCTGCGGTCGTCGGTGGCCTCGCTGTTCCCCGGCGTGCGGGTGGAGCTCGCGGGCGACGGCGTGTGCATGGCGCTGGGCGAGCACTGGCGCGGCGCCGGACGCGGGTGCGCGCACATGGTCGGCCTGGTCGTGTCCACCGGTGTGGGCGGCGGGCTGGTGCTGAACGGGCGGTCGTTCGGCGGTCGCACCGGCAACGCCGGGCACATCGGCCACGTCGTGGTGGAGCCGGACGGGCTGCCGTGCACGTGCGGTGGCCGCGGGTGCGTGGAAACCGTTGCCTCCGGACCGCGGATGGTGGCCTGGGCGCGGCGGGCCGGGTGGCGGGCGCCCGACGGTGCCGACGCCGCCCTGCTGGCCGCCGCCGCGCTGGCCGGTGAGGAGGTTCCGCTGGCGGCCTTCGAGCGGGCCGGCGCCGCTGTCGGGATGGCGATCGCCGGGGCCGCTGCCGTGTGCGACCTGGAGCTGGCGGTCGTCGGGGGTGGGGTGGCGCAGGCCGGAGAACTGTTGTTCGAGCCTGTTCGGCGGGCTTTGAAGGCTCATGCCGGGTTGTCCTACCTGGCCGGGCTCGAGGTTCGGGCTGCTGAGCTGGGTGGGGAGGCCGGGTTGGTGGGGGCTGCCGCTTTGGTTCGGTCCGAGTTGGTTTGACGGGGTTGAAGCT
The DNA here is from genome assembly GCF_042725365.1 of Lentzea sp. NPDC060358. Lineage (NCBI taxonomy): Bacteria > Bacillati > Actinomycetota > Actinomycetes > Pseudonocardiales > Pseudonocardiaceae > Lentzea > Lentzea sp. NPDC060358. Next base: position 16,475 of record NZ_JBHXCW010000139.1, read on the forward strand.
GGGGTTGCACGGGCGGGGTTGGGCTCGCTGGGGGCGGCGGGTGCGTTGGTGGCGCCGGGCTCGCTGGGCTGCCTGGGCCGGCGGGACTGGTGAGCTGGTGCGTCTGCCTGAGCTGGCAGGTCTGCTGGCCTGGCGCGTCTGCCTGGGCCGGTCGGTCCGCAAGGCGGGCGCGCCTGGCTGGGCCGGTCGGTCCGCAAGGCGGGCGCGCCTGGCTGGGCCGGCAGGTCTCTGCTGGGCTGGCACGTCTCCTGGGCTGGCGCGTCCGCTGGACGCGTTGGGGCGTGCTCGCGCAAGGGTCCCCTTGGGTTCGGAGTCCCCCGCGGCCCAACCTACCGACGAGGTCTGACACTTTCGGGCGTGCCGTGGATGGCACCGCTCAGCCCTGACCAGTGCGAGGGCCGGGATGCGGCTCTTGGCCGTGGCCAACGGGCGGGCCAGGATGCCGACGCCCAGCCCTGACCAGCCGGGCGGGGTGTCAGCGCCGAGGTCTGGCCGGTGAGTAGGCAAGCGGGCTGGCCGTGGTCGGCAGGCGGCCTGGCTGTGGTCGGCGGGCGGGCGGGCCGTGGCCGGCGGGTAGGCAGGCTGGCCGGCAGGCGGACGGGCCGTGGTCGCCGGGCGGGCTGCCCGCCCGGCGGGCGTGCTTGCGCAAGGGTCCCCTTGGATTTGGCGTCCCCCGCGGCCCAACCTACTGACGAGGTCTGACACTTTCCGGCGGCCGCGCTGCGGGGGTCAGACCGCCTGGCGGGTGTGGCGCAGCGGTGACTCCACCCTGCCCACCGGGACGCCTGCCGACTCCAGGGCCGTGCGGACCGTGCGGGCTATCTCCACGGCGTTGGGGGTGTCGCCGTGCACGCAGATCGAGTCCGCCTGGATGCGGACCGGGCGGCCCGAGACGCTGCGGACCCAGCCCTCGGTGGCCAGTTGGACGCAGCGGGACGCTATCTCCGCCGGGTCTCGCAGGACCGCGCCCGGTTCTCCCCTGGGGACCAGGGTGCCTGCCGTTGTGTAGGCGCGGTCGGCGAAGGCCTCGTGCCAGATGCGCAGGCCCGCCACCGAGGCTCGTTTCAGCCAGACCGCGCCCGGTGGGCCCAGGACTGCCAGGGTCGGGTCGAAGAGGCGGACCGCGTCGACCACGGCGTCTGCCTGGGACTCGTGGCGGACCAGCGCGTTGTAGAGGGCGCCGTGCGGTTTCACGTACGAGACCCTGGTGCCGGCTGTCCTGGCGAAGGTGGACAAGCTGCCCAGTTGGGCCAGCACCTCGTTGGTGAGGGTGTCCGGGGCCACGTCGACGAAGCGGCGGCCGAAGCCTGCCAGGTCGTGGTAGCCGACGTGGGCGCCGATGGCCACGCCCGCTTCTGCCGCTGCCGCGCAGGTTTCGCGCATCGTGTCCGCGTCGCCCGCGTGGTAGCCGCACGCGACGTTCGCGCTGGTCGCGACCTTGAGCAGCGCTTTGTCGTCGCCCAGCGTCCAGTGGCCGAAGCCCTCGCCGAGATCCGCGTTCAGGTCCATGGCCACCCCTCCATCGGCTGCGCTTTGTTGGATCGTGGGATTGTTGAACGATTCTACGATAGTGCAATGGAACGATCCTGCAAATAGACTGGATCGGTGAGTGAGACGTGGGTGTCGACGCTGGCCCAGGGCAAGGCCGACCTGGAGCGGGCGAGCACCGCGCAGAAGGTCGCCGACATGCTGCGGGAGCGGGTGCTCGACGGTGAGCTCGAACCCGGCCTGCGGCTCAGCGAGGAAGCGATCGGCGGCGCCCTCGGGGTCAGTCGCAACACGCTCCGCGAGGCGTTCCGGCTCCTCACCCGCGACCGCATCCTGGTGCACGAGCACAGCCGCGGCGTCTTCGTGCGCCGGCCCACCGGCGAGGACGTGCGCGACCTCTACGCCGCGCGCAGCGTGATCGAGTGCGGGGCGTTGCGGCTGTGGAACGACGTCAGCGACGCCCAGCGCGAGGCCGTGCGGGCACCGGTGCGCCAGGCCGTGGCCCGCGCCGAGAAGGGCGACTTCTCGAAGACCGGCAGCGCGAACATCCAGTTCCACCGCGGCATCGTCGGCCTCGCCGGCAGCACGCGGCTCAGCGACGAGTGCGACCGCCTCTTCGCCGAGCTCATGCTCGCCTTTCGGGTCGCGCACGAGGTGGAGGCCTTCCACCAGACGTACCTGCCGTGGAATCGAAGGATTGTGGAATTGTTGAACAACGGGACGGTGGACCAGGCCGCCGCCCAGCTCGACGAGTACTTCCACGCCGCCGAACGGGATCTTGTGGGCCGTCTGCAGGCCGAATAGTCCAAAGGGAACGTTAAGCCGAGTGCAACGATTCCGATCACGAGGCTGACGGCACGTGTGATCAGGCCTAACATCCGCGCAACACCGCGTACACGGAGGGCCACCATGCCGTCGGATCACAAGACCGGCTTGCGCTGGAGCAACTGGAACCTGCTGCTGGTAGGTCCGCTGCTCATGCTCATCACGCCGTGGTTCAACATGGACGAGCCCCGGATCTTCGGGCTCCCGTTCTTCTACTGGTACCAGTTCCTGTTCGTGCCGCTCGGCGTCCTGTGCGTCGGCCTGGTCTACGTCAAGACCAAGGACGAGCCCGTGGTCACCGGCAAGCCCGACAAGCTCGGCGTGGACGACCTGGACGAGGGAGCTAACTGATGCAGTGGACAGAGCTGATCGTTTTCAGCGCCCTCTTCCTGCTCGTCACGGTCATGGGCTTCGTGGCGGCGCGGTGGCAGAAGGGCGAGACCCTCGACCACCTCGACGAGTGGGGCCTGGGCGGTAGGAAGTTCGGCAGCTGGATCACGTGGTTCCTGGTCGGTGGCGACCTCTACACCGCGTACACGTTCGTCGCGGTGCCGGCGCTCATGTTCGGCGCGGGCGCCCTCGGGTTCTACGCCCTGCCGTACACGGTGATCCTCTACCCGATCGTCTTCCTGCCGTTGGTGCGCATGTGGTCGGTCAGCCGCGTGCACGGCTACGTGACGCCCGCCGACTTCGTGAAGGGCCGCTACGGCTCGCACTGGCTCGCGCTGATCATCGCGATCACCGGCATCGTCGCGACCATGCCGTACATCGCGCTGCAGCTCGTCGGCCTCGAGGCGGTGCTGCGGAGCATGGGCCTCAACGGCTCCGGCATCCTCGGCCACCTGCCGCTGTTCATCGCGTTCCTGATCCTCGCGCTCTACACCTACCAGTCGGGTCTGCGGGCGCCGGCGCTGATCGCGTTCGTCAAGGACATCCTGATCTACCTGGTCATCCTCGTCGCGATCATCTACCTGCCCGCGAAGTTCGGCGGCTGGGGCGAGATCTTCAACGACGCGCAGGCCAAGTTCGACGCCACGCCCAACAAGGCCGACGGCATCCTGCTGACCGGCTCCAACCAGCTGCAGTACGCGACGCTGGCACTGGGCAGCGCGCTCGCGCTGTTCCTCTACCCGCACTCGCTGACCGGCATCCTCGCGAGCCGCGGCCGCAACGTCATCAAGCGCAACATGGTCGCGCTGCCGGCGTACTCGCTGCTGCTGGGCCTGCTGGCGCTGCTGGGCCTCGTCGCGATCAGCGCGGGCACCAAGCCGATCGTCAACCAGGCGACCGGCCGTCCCGACACCAACACGATCGTGCCCGAGCTCTTCGGCGCGAACTTCCCGTCGTGGTTCGCGGGCATCGCGTTCGCGGCCATCGGCATCGGCGCGCTGGTGCCGGCGGCGATCATGTCGATCGCGGCGGCGAACCTGTGGACGCGCAACATCTACAAGGAGTACATGAAGAAGAACGCCACCCCGGCGGAGGAGGCCAAGCAGGCCAAGCTCGCCAGCCTCGTCGTGAAGTTCGGCGCGGTGGCGTTCATCGTGTTCGTCGACCCGCAGTTCTCGATCGACCTGCAGCTCATCGGCGGCGTCATGATCCTGCAGACGCTGCCCGCGGTCGCGATCGCGCTCTACACGCGCTGGTTCCACGTCTACGGGCTGGTCGCCGGCTGGGTCGCCGGCATGGGCTACGGCATGTGGCTGCTCTACAACATCGGCAACCCGGCCGTCGGCAAGTCGCACTTCGCCGGGTCCGCGCTGCCGCTGGGCAACATCTCGCTCTTCGGCTGGCACCCGTTCGGCGCCTCGACGACGCAGATCTACGTCGGCATCGTCGCGCTGCTGGTCAACCTGCTGGTGGCGGTGGTCGTCACGCTCATCGCCAGGAAGGCCAAGTCGCCCAACGGCGTCGACCACACGGATCCGTCCGACTACCACGTCGACGAGGACAACCCGCGGGTGAAGCCCGTGGCCTCCGCCCACTGAGACGCGAACGGTCAACACAATGGGCCAC
>NZ_JBHXCW010000140.1:0-20583 GCF_042725365.1 Lentzea sp. NPDC060358
GTCGCGAGACGGGGCCCTTCTCAGCTCGCGGCGATGCGCTGGAGCTGGTCGAACGTGCCGTTGAACAGGTTCTGGTCGCCGGGGAAGTACCCGTCCGCCTGCCACTGCCAGATCGTGTGGAAGTCGAACCCGACGGGCAGCGGCCCGACCTCGCTGCTGTAGCGCGCGACCCACAGCGGGTTGTCGTCGCCGAACTTCACCGAGCCGCCGACGCACCTGTTCCACCAGCTCGTGGACGTGTAGATCATCGGATACCGGCGGGTGCGGGCGAAGACCGTGTCGCTGAACTCCTTCACCCACCCGGTCATCGCCGCCTGGCTCATGCCGAAGCAGGTCTCGCCGTACGGGTTGTACTCCATGTCCAGCGCGGGCGGCAGCGTCTTGCCGTCGGGCGACCACCCGCCGCCGTTGTCGACGAAGAAGTTCGCCTGCGCGGCTCCACCGGCGCGGTCGGGCAGTGCGAAGTGGTACGCGCCGCGGATCATGCCGACGTCGTGCGACCCGTCGTACTGCTGCGTGAACTTGGGGTTGCGGTAACCGGTGCCCTCGGTCGCCTTCACGTAGGTGAACCGCGCGCCCTTGTCCCAGGCGGACCGCCAGTCGACGTCGCCCTGGTGACTGCTGACGTCCATCCCCGGCACCTTGCCGGCTGTGGGGGGCGAGTCCTCCGCTGTTCGCAGGCCACCCGCTCCCTCGTGCTTGAGGATCTGCGACCCGGCCGTGTGGTCCGCGGAGCCCTCCGGCAAGGGCGCCGCGGACGCGGGAGCGGGGGTGAGTCCGGCGACGATCGCGACGACGCTGATCAAGGTCCGCATGGACTAGATCGTCCGACCATTCGGATCAATTTTCCACCGGGGTCACCCGTCCAGGCGGGTCAGCTCCTCGGCGGTCAACTCCACGTGGGTGGCGGCGGCGGAATCGGTGATGCTGGCCGGCCGGGAAGCACCCGGAATGGGGACTACCACTTCGGACTTCGCCAGCATCCACGCGAGGCAGACCTGGTGCGCGCTCACGCCGCGCTCGTCGCCGACCTCCTTGAACGGACCGGCGAGCTTCCCGGCCTTGCCGATGCCGCCGAACGGGCTCCACGGCAGGAACGCGATGCCGAGCTTGTCGCACAGCTCGAGCTCCGGCTCGCTCGACCGGAACGACGGCGAGAACTGGTTCTGCACCGAGGCGAGCCGCCCGCCGAGGATCTCGTTGGCCTGCGAGATCTCCTCGGGGTTGAAGTTCGAGACGCCGGCGTAGCGGATCTTGCCGTTGTCCAGCAGCTCGCCCAGCACCGCGACGGACTCGGCGATCGGCACCTTCGGGTCCGGCCGGTGGAACTGGTACAGGAAGATCTGGTCGACGCCGAGCCGCCGCAGCGACCCGTCGACGGCCCGCCGCAGGTACTCCGGCCGCCCGTCCCGGCCCCAGCTGCCGCCGGGCTCGCGGGTGTGGCCGCCCTTGGTGGCCACGAACACCTCTTCCGACCGCCCCTTCAACGCCTCGGCGATCAGCTCCTCGTTGTGGCCGAAGTCGCTGTCGTCGAGCGAGTAGGCGTCGGCGGTGTCGATGAACGTCACGCCCGCGTCGAGCGCGGCGTGGATGGTCTCGATCGACCGTGCCCGGTCCGGCCTTCCCTCGACGGACATGGGCATGCCGCCCAGGCCGACGGCGCTGACTTCGGTGTCCCCGATACGACGCTTCTGCATGACCACCACTCTGGACCCTTCCGATTAAGCTGTCCAACGCAAGGATGTGATCTGATTCAGCAGCTTGGGTGATGAATCGTGGAGCTCAGACAGCTCGAGTACTTCCTCGCGGTCGCCGAGGAGTGCCACTTCACGAGGGCGGCGAAACGCATGCACGTCGCCCAGTCCGGCCTGTCGGCCTCGATCAGGGCGCTGGAGGTGGAGCTCGGCGCCCCGCTGTTCCTGCGCACGACCCGCCAGGTCGAGCTGACCCAGGCCGGGCGGGCGCTGCTGCCGGAGGCGCGCAGGGCGCTCGGCAGCGTCGAGTCGGCCAGGGACGCGGTCGCGGCGGTGCAGGGCCTGCTGCGCGGCACGCTGGCGGTCGGCAGCCTGCAGTGCCTGCACGTGGTGCACCTGCCGGCGGTGCTCGCGCGGTTCCACGAGGTGCACCCCGGCGTGGAGCTGCGGATGCGCCAGTCCGGCAACGCCGAACTGGTCGAGGACGTCCGCGCGGGCCGGCTCGACCTCGCGTTCGCCACCCGTCAGCCGAAGATCGCCGACGACCTCCGGATGTCCACTGTGGCCAGTGAGCCGCTCGTGCTCGCGTGCGCGCCGGAAAGCCCCTTCGCCCACCGGGAGTCCGTCGCGCTCGACGAGCTGCGCGGCCAGTCGTTCGTCGACTTCAACGCCGACTGGGGCACGCGCGACGAGGCCGACCGGGCGCTGGCCGCCGCCGGTGTCGACCGCCGGGTCGCGGTCGAGGTCAACGACGTCCACTCGCTGCTGGACTTTGTCGCGTTCGGGCTCGGCGTCGCGCTAGTCCCGCAGTCCTTCAGCCTCAAGACCGACCGCGCGCACTTCGTCGGTCTTCGCGGGGACGCCCCGGTCGCGGAGACCGTCGTGGTCACCGGCCACACCGTCGGTGCTGCCGCCGCGGTGTTCCTCGACCTGGTCCTCGAGGCGCGGGCGGGGCGGCTGCACCTCGCCGGTTAGCGCCCAGCCCTCGTGCCGGGTCCGCATCGCCGTGCCGGGCAGCAGCTGCAACTCGCCGAGCTGCTTCGGCGGCTGCGGGTCGGTGAGCGCCAGGAACGTGCCGACGGTCGTGCCGCGGAAGTCGACCTCGCGCTGGAACGTGACCTCGGTGAACGCCAGACCGCCGTCGAACTTCGCCTCCGCGAGGGTCAGCCTGCCGTGGAAGGTGCCGCCGGAGAACAGCGTCGGCTTGCGCACGTGCAGCCCGCGGAACTGGGTGATGCCGTAGAACCGGGCCCGCCGGGCGGTGAACCTGTTGACCCGCCTGCCGTCGAGCTGGAAGTACTCGAGCGCCGCACCGGTCAGGTCGAGGTCGAAGTATTCCTTCTTCTTGTCGCCCCACGAGAGCAGGTCGCGGATCAGCCGTTGCGCGGTGCGCCGGACCTGCTGCTCCCGCTGGTCCTCCGGCGCGACGAGCTTCACGAACACCGTGTCCGGGTCGGCGCCGTCCTCGTCCCACGACGGGTGGTGGAACGGGCGGCGCAGGTAGGCGCACAGGACGTCGAGGACGGTCTGCGTGTAGCGCGAGTTGGAGTTCGCGAGCCACACCAGCGAGTGCATCGCGCCCACCCGGACCTGGTCGGCGTCGTTGCCGAGCATCTCGACCGAGCGCGCGAACCGCTCGTCGGCGACCTTCTGGCTCTCCAGCAGGTGCTTGCGGTCGTTGAGCCACAACGCGTACAGCGCGACGACGGCGCCTCCCGCGACCCCGGCGGTCTTCACGATCTCCACCGCGGGCGCCTTGACCGCCCACAGCAGGACCGCCGTTCCCGCGGTGACCACGGCAGCGGAGAGGACCGCCAAGAACCAGCGCACGTCAGTTCCTCCACGCTTCCGGGAGATCGGGCTCCACCGCGAACGTACAGCCGTCGGCCTTCACCTCCGCCCACTCCGAGTTCGCGAACTTGGTCTCCCCGCCGAACCTGGTGTCGGTGAAGACGGCGACCCCGCTCGAGCGGAACCGGCTGAACCACGCCCGGCCGCGGATCTCGGTGTGGTGCAGGTGGAACCGGCCGCCGGCCTCGGCCTCGGTGACGTAGAAGTGGCCGTGGACCACCATGTGGTGGAACGAGTTCGAGTCCTCGAAGCGCGCGACCCGCATGTAGAGGTCGCCGACCTGCCGGTACGACAGGTCCATGAACTCCAGGTGCGCCTTGGTGAGGTTGAGGTCGTAGAGCGGCGGGTTCTTCTCGTCCAGGCGCGGCAGCAGGTCCTCGATCAGCCGTTGCGCGGTGAGCCGGACCTCCAGCTCGATCTCCGTCGCGTCCACGTCCTGCGACGACTTCTTGAACGGGCGGCGCAGGTAGGCGCACAGGATGTCGAGCACGGTCTGCGTGTACTCGACCCTGGACTTCGCGAGACCGGCCAGCGCGTGCATCGCGCCCACGCGCACCTGGGCCGTCTCGTGGCCGAGCAGTTCGACGGCGCGCGCGAACCGTTCGTCGGCCACGCGGGACCGGTCGTGCTCGATGCGCTGGCTCTCGAGCTCCTGGCGCGCCTCCTCGACCTTGCGGCGCCGGTCGTTGAGCCACAGCGCGTACAGGGCGACGATCGCACCGCCCGCGAGACCGCCGGTCTTGATCGCCTCGTGCTTCGGCGCGCCGGGGTCGACCAGTAACAGCACGCCGCCGACCAGCAGAAATGCGCCGATCGAGGCGAGGATGGTCGACAGCAGCAAACTTTTCCTCACGAGCCCGGCATTCTGCCAAGCGGCGGGTGCATGATGGGCTGGAACGGGTGCGAACGCGGGGTGAGCGGGTGCAGCGGCCGAGTTGGGCGCCGGGGGACATCGACCTGGAGCGACCCGGCATCGCGCGCGTCTACGACTACTGGCTGGGCGGCGCGCACCACTTCGCCGCCGACCGCGCCGCCGCCGAGAAGACCCTCGAGGCCATGCCCGGCCTGCGCGGGGTGGTGCTCAACCACCGCGCGTTCCTGCGCAGGGCCGTCCGGTACCTGCTCGGCCAGGGCGTCCGGCAGTTCCTCGACCTCGGGTCCGGCATCCCGACGGTCGGCAACGTGCACGAGATCGCGCAGCACGCGGACCCCGGGGCACGGGTCGTCCACGTCGACGTCGACCCGGTCGCCGTCGCGCACAGCCGGTCGCTGCTCGACGGCAACGCCCGCGTCAGCGTCCTGCAGGCCGACGTGCGCGACTTCGGGAGCGTGCTGAGCTCGCCGGAGGTCGACAAGCAGCTCGACTTCGACGAGCCGGTGGCCGTGCTGATGATCGCGCTGCTGCACTTCGTGTCCGACGACGAGGACCCGTGGGGCGTCGTCGGCGGCTACCGCGACCGGCTCGCGCCCGGCAGCTTCCTGGCCGTCTCGCACGCCGGCTACGAGGGTGACGAGGAGACCGCGTCCTCGCGAGAGGCGCGAAGGATCTACGACGCGCGCGTCGCGCCGATGACGTTGCGCGGCAGGGTCGAGCTGACCTCGTTGTTCGCCGGGTTCTCGCTGGTGGAGCCGGGTGTGGTGCGCGTGCCCGCGTGGCACCCGGAGTCGCCGGACGACCTCGCGGAAGCAGGCAAGCGTTTTCCCGGATTCGCCGCCCTGGGCCGGAAGGCGTGAAGATGACTGCGGAGGGCAACCGCCCGTATGCTGCGCGTTCGTGGCGTTAGGGCCGAGACGATGAGCGAACGGGTTGACCAGCGAGTGCGCGCAGACCGCTCTCCCCTGGACCCGGCCGTGCTGGCCGGTGCCGAGGTGTTCGCGCGCAGCTGGGCGACCGCCGTCATCGGGTCGAGCTACGTCCCCATGACCAGGGCCGAGGTCGCGCAGCACCTGCAGGACCTCACCGAGCTGCTCGTCGAGGCGCTCTTCGCGAACCCGTTCCGCACCGCCACCGGCCACGAGATCGGCGCCAAGCTGGTCGACGCGCACTTCACCGGCACCGACACGCTCGGCCGCACGATCCAGCTGCTCGGTGACGACCTGCTGACCGAGCTGGGCTTCGCGGGCGACGAACGGCTGCAGTCGCGCCTCGCCGCCCTGCAGGGCTCGCTGTCCGCCGGGTACGCCCGCGCGCTGAGGGAGCGCACGCTCGCCGAGCAGGAGGCGATCAGGGCGGCCGTCTTGGACGCCCGCGACCAGGCCGAGGCGATGCTGCGGGCGTCGGAGGCCCGGTTCCGCGCGATGTTCACCGAGGCCGCGATCGGCATCGGCATCGCCGACATCGACGGCCGGATACTGGACGTCAACCAGGCCCTGCAGGACATGCTCGGGTTCACCGTCGAGGAGATGCGCCAGTACAACGTGCGCGACCTCATGCACCCCGAGGACGCGGGCAGCGTGTGGCGGCTCTACGACCAGCTCATCGCAGGCGAGTGCGACCACTACCGCGCCGAGAAGCGCTTCCACCGCGCCGACGGCGAGCAGGTGTGGACGCACCTGACGCTGTCGCTGGTGCGCGACGACCACGGCGAGCCGCAGTACCAGGTCGCGATGATCGAGGACGTCACCGACCGCCACCTGCTGCAGAACCGCCTGCGCTACCAGGCGTTGCACGACCCGCTGACCGGCCTGCCGAACCGGGCGCTGTTCCTCGAACGGCTCGGGCGCGTGTTCAACAACCGCGGCAAGCACCTGCGGGCCGGCCTCTGCTACCTCGACCTCGACGGCTTCAAGGTCATCAACGACTCGCTCGGCCACGACACCGGTGACCAGCTGCTGGTCGAGGTCGGCCGGCGGCTCGACCACTCGGTGTCCGGCGAGGGCAAGCTCGTCGCGCGGATGGGCGGCGACGAGTTCGTGATCCTGGTCGAGGGTTCGACCGGCGAGCAGGACATCGTCGACGTGGCCGACCGGGTGCTCACCGAGCTGGAGGCGCCGATCCGCATCGCGGGCCACGAGCTGTCGGTGTCGGCGTCGATCGGCATCGTCGAGCGGCAGCTGTCCGGCACGACGTCGGCCGACCTCATGCGCGACGCGGACATCACGCTGTACTGGGCGAAAGCGGACGGCAAGGCGCGCTGGGCGCTCTACGACCCCGACCGCAACGCCAAGGAGGTCGCGCGGTTCACGCTGTCGGCCACGATGCCGCGGGCGTTGGAACGCGGCGAGTTCTACGTCGAGTACCAGCCGCTGGTGCGGCTGGAGGACTCGAAGGTCACCGGCGTCGAGGCGCTGGTGCGCTGGCAGCACCCGGAGTTCGGGCGGCTCGCGCCGGACCGGTTCATCGAACTGGCCGAGGAGACCGGTCTCATCGTGCCGCTGGGCCGGTGGGTGCTGCGCAAGGCGTGCGAGGAGGCGCGGCGCTGGCTGGAGGAGTTCGGCGACGCGGCGCCGTTCGTGTCGGTGAACCTCGCCGTGCGGCAGTCCCGCGACCCCGAGCTGGTCCGCGACGTGAAGCGGATCCTCGACGAGTGCGCGCTCCCGCCGCACCACCTGCAGCTGGAGCTCACCGAGTCGGCGATCATGGGCACCGCCGACGAGCCGCTGGAGGCGCTGCGGGCGTTGTGCGACATGGGAGTCCGCATCGCCATCGACGACTTCGGCACCGGCTACTCGAACCTCGCCTACCTCAAGCACCTGCCCGTGCACGAGCTCAAGATCGCCGGCTCGTTCATGGAGGGGCTGCGGGCCGAGAACGAGGAGGACCCGGTCGACTCGCAGATCGTCGCGACGCTGGTGCAGCTCGCGCACGCGCTGTCGTTGGGCGTCACCGCCGAGGGCGTGGAAACCCCTGCTCAGGCCGCCCGGCTGCTGCGCCTGGGCTGCGACACGGGGCAGGGCTGGTTCTTCGCGCGCCCCGGTCCGCCGGAGAACGTCGACAGCCTGCTGCGTGGTGATCTCTAGCCCGGGGAACACCAGTGGCATGAAGCCACTGGCCCTGGTCGTGCTCCTGCTGGTCATGTCCGCCCCGGTGGCTCGCGCCGCCGAAGCCGTCCCGCTCCCGGCGGACAAACAGGCGTTCGGCACAGCGAGGTCCGCGGCCAGCCCGGTCTGGTTCACCCTGGGACACCAGGGACTCTCGGAGATCTTCTTCCCCGACCTCAGCACGCCCGCGACCCGCGAGACCCGGCTGCTGGTCGACGGCGAACCCGGTCGGGCGCACACCGAACCCGCCGACCCCAGGTCGCTCACGTTCCGGCAACGCCTGCGCGGCGACGGCTGGCACGCCGAGATCACCTACGTCACCGACCCGCAGCGCGCCGCCGTGCTGGCGGAGGTCGAGATCACCGCGCAGCGACCCGTCCGGCTCACGATCGACCACGTGCCGATGAAGGGCGGCAGCGAAGTGGTCAGCACGCTGCCCTCCGGCCCGGTGCGGCACGCCCACGGCACCTTCGTCGTCGGCTTCGGCAAGGGGGTCGCGAAGGCCGCGCTGGACCGCGGTTTCGGTGCGGTGGCACGGGAGTACGCGCAGGGCTGGCGCGCCTACCTCGACGGGCTGAAGCGCCCGAGGTCCGCCGACCGCAGGCTCTACGACATGTCCGTGATGGTGCTGGCGGCCACCGAGGACAAGACCCACCCCGGTGCGTCGATCGCGTCGCCGAGCTTCCCGTGGGCGTTCGGGTTCGACCGCTCGCTGGCACCGGAGCTCGGCCCGTACGCGCTGGTCTGGCCGCGCGACCTCTACCACGTGTCCACGGCCATGATCGCCGCCGGCGACCGCGGGTTCGCCGAGCGTTCGCTGGACTTCATGCTGCGGGAGCAACAACAGCCCGACGGCCACCTGCCGCAGAACACGCGGGTCGACGGCACCCCGGTGTGGCTGAAGGTCCAGCTCGACCAGGTCGCCGCGCCGCTGCTGCTCGCGTGGCAGCTCGACCGCCGCGACCGGTCCACTGTGGACGTACTGCGCCGCTCGGCCGACTACCTGGTGAGCTACCCGAACGCGCCGTTCAGCGAGCAGGAGCGGTGGGAGAACCAGGACGGCTACTCGCCCGCCACGATCGCCTCGGCCGTCGCCGGACTCGTGTGCTTCGCGGATCTGTTGCGGCGCAACGGTGAGAACGCCGACCGGTACCTCGCCGTGGCCGACGAGTGGCAGCGCCGGGTGGAGGGCTGGACGGCGACCTCGACCGGCCCGTACGCGCCGAAGCCGTACTACCTGCGCGTCACCAAGGACGGCAAGCCCGACGCGGGGACGAAGTACGACCTCGGCGACAACAACCCCGCCGACGTCGACCAGCGCGCGGTCGTCGACCCGAGCTTCCTGGAACTGGTGCGGCTGGGCGTGAAGCGCGCGGACGACCCGGTGGTCGCGAACACCGTGCGGGTCGTGGACCAGCAGTTGCAGGAGCAGGGCTACTGGCACCGGTTCACGCAGGACGGCTACGGCGAGACGGCCGACGGCAGGCCGTGGAACATCACCTGGCCGACGCCGACCCGCACGTACGGCCGGTTGTGGCCGTTGCTGACCGGGGAGCGCGGTGAGTACGAGCTGCTCGCCGGCGACAGGGACGGTGCCGCCCGGCGCCTGCGGGAGATCGAGGCCACCGCGAACAGCGGTCTCATGCTCCCCGAGCAGGTCTGGAACGGCAGGGGAACGCAGTCGGCCACCCCGCTGGCCTGGACGCACGCGCAGTACGTGCGGCTGGCCTGGTCGCTCGACGCGGGCCGTCCCGTGGAACGGCCCGACGTCGTCGCGGACCGGTACGCCCGCTGACGCTTTCGGACGTTGTGACCGGACAGTTCGACCACCGGCTGCGCGCCGCCGAGGTCGGACGTCCGGTACTCGCCGCGGATCGTCCCGGTGTTCCACCCGGAGTCCGAACAGGCCGGTGCGGAGAGGACGTCACCGGCCTGCGTGGCCCCGGCGCTGCTCTGCAGGCGCCAGTCGGGGATGGTGGAGGTGGTCCCGGGCTTCGCGGCCACCGGGAGCGCCGCTTCGGGGTTTTGTGAAGAAGGTTTTCTTTCTTGTCGGGCACCGGCGATGCGCCTTCCGGGTGACGCGGACCACACCCGCGGCGACCCTGCGTGTCCGGCCACCCGGTACGTTGACCCGCATGCGTCGACTTGCCGTCCCGTTTCTGCTGGCAGCGGTCCTGTCCGGCTGTACTTCGACCGACCAGGGGGCACCCACCACGGGCAACCCCGCGCCGACGACCGGGACCTCCACCGGGTCGCCCGCCGGCAACCGTCCCAAGGCGGTCGACCTCAAGACCCTCGACCCGTGCTCGCTCTACACCGACGAGGTGAAGACCGCGCTCGGTGTCCGCCTGGTGACGCCGCGCGACCCGCAGGCCGACTACGGCGAGGGCAGCAAGACGTGCAGCAACAACTACGAGGCGCCCGCGTACTCGTCGTCGATCTACACCGTCCTCAACGGAGGGGTCGACCGGCTCAAGCAGACGGTCGGCGAGGCGAAGCTCACCACTGTGCGAGTGACCGGTTACCCGGCGTACATCGACAAGCGCGACACCGGTGCCGGACCGGCCTGCGATGTTTACGTCGACGCCAATGACGGGCAATTGTTGCTGGTGAACGCCGTGGGTGGCCTCGGTGAGGACAAGGCCACAGTGGACGGGGCGTGCGAACAGGCGACGAAGCTCGCGATGGCGGTCGGGCCTGTTCTCATGACCAGGTGACGATGAGCAGAAGTACTCGGCTTGTACCGGGAACCGACCGCTCGCGTCACGCATCAGAGCTAAAGTCGTTTCAAAAGCACACGCGGCCCAATACTGGGGGGCCGTACTGAGGAGGGTGTGCCGTGCATCTTGCGGACGGAGGAGGTGGCACATCGCTGCCGCCGGAGTTCGGGTCGCGCAAGCTGAAGGTCGAGCCACACGCCATTCCGCAGGCTCGGGCCGCGTTCCAACGCGCGCTCGACGAGTTCGACGCCAAGATCAAGCCTGCTGTCCACGACCTGCCGACGAAGCCCTGGGCGGGCGACCCGATCAGCAGTGAGACGTCGAAGGCGTTCAACGAGCAGACCTCGGAGAAGGCGCTCGCGGCGCTGAAGTTCTACCGCGCCCAGCTCGTCGGCGTGATCGACCAGCTGCAGATGATCGAGGAGCAGTACCGCCAGGTCGAGGGCGACAACACGGCCATGTGGGGCAAGCACCTGCGGGACAGGGACTGAGAGGAGGCCTGACCGATGACCGACCACCGCTTCCAGGGGTACGGACACCCCGAGCTCTACAAGATGATCAACTCCGGTCCTGGCGTCTCCGCCTCCATCCCGGTCGAACAGGGCTGGAAGGCGATCGCCGCGACGCTCGCGCAGATCGACGGCGACCTGCACACCGGTCTTGCGAAGATGGGTGCGGGCTGGGAGTCCGACGCCGCCGACGCCGCGCAGGGCGCGCTGTCGCCGCTCGCGGAGTGGGCGGGGTTCGCCGAGACCGGCGCGACCACGATGGAGAGCTCCGCGCGCCTGCAGGGCGAGTACATCGCGGACGCGCGCAAGAAGATGCCCGAGGTCGTGCCCGTCACGACCGAGAAGCCGGGCCTGCTCGACATCGCGGCCGGCGCGCTGACCGGTCCGGTCGGCATGGCGCACGTCGTGAGCCAGCAGCTCGACCACGAACGGCAGGAGGCGGCGGCGGACAACGCCGCGGCCCAGGCCGTCAAGGTCATGGAGGACTACCAGTCCGACAGCCGCTGGAACTCCTCGACGCTCGGCGAGTTCCCGAACCCGCCGCAGGTCGTGATCGACACGCCGCCGCCCGCCGACACCGGCACGGGCAGCGTGCGGGCGGGTTACAGCTCCCCGTCCGCCGCCGGGTACACGCCCGCGGGCGGCAACACGGGCACCACGCACGCGTCGTGGACGCCTCCGACGACGACGACCGGCAACCCGGTCACGACGTGGACGCCGCCCACCGACACGACGAACGTGTCGTGGACGCAGCCCCCGACGACGGTGCCGCCGATCAACACGCCGACGCCGCCGCCGAACCTGCCCACGCCCACCCCGCACCCGACGCCGACCCCGACCCCGCCCGGCGGGCCGATCTTCACCAGGCCCGGCACGGGTGGTCCGGGCACGGGTGGTCCCGGCGGCCCGGGCAAGGGCGGCTCCGGCGGCCCCGTCAAGGGTGGTCCCGTCAAGGGTGGTCCCGGCGGCCCCGGCACCGGTGGCGGCAAGGGCCTCGGCGGTGTCCGCGGTGGTCCGCTCGGCTCCGGCTCCGGCAAGGCGTTCGGCCCGATGTCCGGGTCGCTCGGCTCGTCCGGCCAGCAGGGCGCGCTGAAGCCCGGCGGTCTGTCGGGCATGGGCCCCGGCGCCGGCTCAGGCCCCGGTGGTGCAGCGGGCGGTGGCGTCGCGGGCAAGGGCGGTGCCGCGGGTGCCGCGGGCAAGGGCGGCGCCATGGGCGCCGGCGGAGCCCACGGCCAGCGTGGCGAGGGCGAGGACGACATCGAGCACAAGGCGGCCGACTACCTGGTCGAGACCGGCGACGTGTTCGGTGACGACCGCATGGTCGCACCGCCGGTCATCGGCGGCTTCTCCGAATGAGCAGGTAGATGTCTCTGTTCGGCGGTCCGGCGGAGAGGGAGCCGATCACCCTCTCCGCCGAGGAGTTCGACGTGGTGTGGGAACGACTGGACGTCGGTCCCATGCCACTCGTGCTCAAGGTCCCCTCACCCGGCAGGACGCGGGACGAGCGCATCCAGCTCGAGAACCGCGTCTACCAGCAGTTGGACCACCGCCGGCTGGGCAACTCGCGCGGCTTCTCCGGTGAGCTCGAGGGGTTGCTGCGCATGTTCGTCAAGCCCGAGCGGGAGGCGGACGGCCGCCTCTGGCTCGGCCACAGCCTCCGCGTCCTCGCCGTCGCGAACGGCGACTGGGGCGCGCTGGCGACGATGCGGGACGACCAGCTGACGTTCCAGCCGTGGGCGGGCTCCGGGCTCGCCTCCGCGGTGCTGTCGGTGCTGCCCGCGCACCCCGCCGGCACCGGCCTCTCGGTGACGCTGCCCAGCGAGGACGTCGAGAAGGCGATCGCCCGGACCGACGGTTCGCCGAAGTCGATGGAGGCCGAGTTCCGCGGCATCGGCCTGCGCGAGGCCGACGCCCAAGCGTTGGTCGCGATGTTCACCGGCATCGTGCACACCGGCAACTTCGGCGCCGCCGCCCGCGACAAGTACGGCAAGCGCTGGCGGCCCGAGCGCGTGGTCGCGTTCTTCGACACCGAAGAGGGCCGCTACCTGCAGCAACGCCGTTCGACGAACGGTCAGCCGCCGTGGAGCACGTTCACGCCGACCGACGCGCGCCGGATGATGCACCAGGTGGACGAGCTGATCGCCGAAGCGGTCCGCTCCGCGGGCGTCTGACCTCCGCTCACGAGGTCGCGATCCGCACCTGCCGCGCGACCTGCACGCACAGCCCCGTGCCCGGCCGGTCGGGCAGGATCGCCTGCCGGCGTTCGTCCACGGCCGACCAGGACGGGTCGGCGAGCTTCAGCTCGACACCCCACGCCAGGTCGTCCCGGATGAACTGCGGCACCTCCGCCCACGTCGAGGCGGTCACGACGACGTGCCGTTCGTCGGGACGGCCGTAGAGCGGGCCGTCCTGCAGGCGGAAGCCCTCGGTGGAGCCGAACGTCCGGGTGATCGACTCGGTCAGCGTCCGCATCGCCGTGGTGCGGCCGGAGCCCGGTTTGCCGACGATCGCGCCGTGCCCGCCCTGGCCGAACGTCGCGTAGAACACCTCGACGCGGTGCTCGAACGGGTTGTCGCGCAGGCCGATCGGGACCGCGCCGTGCTCCGGCGAGATGGTGCCGAGCTCGTCGAGCGAGAGCCTGGGCCACTCGTGCAGCGGCGGCGGTAGCAGCGGGTCGTGCAGCGGCTCGACCTTCTGCATCGCGTGCGGGAGCGACCTGGTCACGGCGTCCAGGCCGCGCGGCAGCACGACCTGCTCCACCGACCTGCTGATCCGCCGGGTCCAGCCGCCGTGGAACTCGAAGCGGTGGCCCGGGAAGCTCTTCAGCTCGGCGACCGGTGTCGTGCCGGACAGCAGCAGGTGCTCGCCGTAGCTGCGGCCGAGCTGCCCGAACACCTGGAGGACCTCGAGGAACTCCGGGTGCTCCCGCAGCAGTTCGGGGGCCCCGTCGAGGCAGATCAGCAGTTCCGGCAACGGGTCGAGCGGCGCGCCGTTGTCGCGGGCCGCGCGGTAGTCCCACGTCGTCCGGTGCTCGGCCGCCACGAGGACCCGCGTGCGGCGTTCGTGCTCGCCCTGCAACGCCTGCACGAGCCGGTCGGCGGTCGCGGGGGTCAGGCCGCGGTAGTGCCCGTGCACGTGCGGCGCCTTGTCGAGACCGGCGAACACGCCCGTGCCGTGCAGGTCGACGAGGACGAGCTGCAGGTCGTCCGGCGGGTGCCAGAGCATCTGGCCCAGCAGCAGGGAGCGCAGCAGGTCCGTGCGGTCCGGTCCCACGACCTCGCCGTGCGGGCCCATCCCGTCCTGCAGGCTCGCGGTCTTGAGGTCGAGCTCGACCGGCTGGCCGTGCTCGTCCGTGCCGACGGGGACGCGGAACTGCCGGCGGGGCGGGCGCCGACGCCAGGTCCGGTGCCGGTCGAAGCCGTCCGGGAGCCCGTGCAGCGCCAGGAAGTCCGGCACGGGCTCGGCCTCCAGCATCAGCCGCGGCAACGCCCTCGCCATCTCGTCGAGGTTCTCGGGCACCGCGCACTCGGGGACCGGGTTCGGGGCGAGGTCGTGCGGGCTGTCGAGCAGCAGCTGCACGCCGGACTTGCCGACGTCCTCGGCGACGGCCGCGAGGGTCGTGGCGAAGTCCGGGTGCGCGGCGAGGATGTCGCGCACCCCGGTGACGCAGACCAGGAGCTGCGGGAGCACCTGGTCGAGGCCGCGGTGGTCGAAGATCGTCCAGGTGTTGCCGACGAGCTCGAGCCGGCGTTCCGACTCGGCCAGCAGCATCGTGGTGACGGCGTCGGGATTCACCGCCACCGAACGGAAGTGGCTGTGGACGTGCGGTGCCTTGTCGAGTCCTGCGAACGCGTCCGTGTCGTGCGCGTCGACGAGCATGGCCTGGAACAGCTTCGGCGAATGCGTCGTCATCAGGCCGAGAACGAGGCTGCGCAAGGTTTCCCGGGTGGTGGCGTGCAGGTGCGACCCCGTCCGGTACTGCCCTTCGTGGTGCGTGAGGTCGACCGCGACCGGGTCGCCGCGGTGGCCGACCGGCGTCCGCGTCCAGTCGCCCTGCCACGCGCCGGCCTTCGTGAAGGCGCTCAGGCCGTGCAGTGCGAGGAAGTCAGTGCGCACGAACGGCCGCAGGTGCTCGGGCACCTCGTTCGGCGCTCCGGCGGTGATGACCACCCGCACGTCCCTGGCCGTCGCGGTGATCCACCGCAGCGACTCGGCGAGGCCGGGATCGCCCGCCGCGCAAAGCGTCCAGTTCTCGACCAGCAGGGTCGCGCCGGGTTCCGCGCCGCGTTCGAACCAGGCCAGGACCTCCCGGTCGGCCGGCGTGACGCGGTGGACCTCGCCGGTCACGGCAGCGCGATCTGGACGGCGGTCTTGTCCCGCACGGACAACCCGATGCCGGGCACGTTCGGCACGGTCGCGGCGCTGCGGGCGCTGACGAGCGACGTGGCCGGGTCGTCGAGGCGCAGCTCGATGCCGAGCGCCAGGCTGTCGCGGATGAACGGCGGCACCTGCGCCCACGTGCGCGCGGTGACGACGACGTGCCGTTGCGGGTCGAGGGGTTCGCCGGGGCCGTCGAGCAGCTGGTAGGAGCCGAGGTCGCCCAGCACCGCCGCGAGCGAGCGCAGCGCCGTCGACTTGCCGGTACCGGGCGCGCCGACGATCGCGCCGTGCCGCAGCTCCCCGGTGAAGCGCGGCACGAGCACGTCCCGGCGGTGCTCGTAGGGCTTGTCGACCACGCCGAGCGCGCCGGGCGGGAGCATGTCCAGCGTGAGCGGCTTCCCGTCGTGGCCGAGCGGCGGCAGCATGATCTCGTGCGCCTCGGCGGCACCGGGCGCGTGCGGCAGCAGGTCGAGCATCTCGTCGAGGTCGTAGGTCGGCGTGGCGAGCGGCCACTCCGGCAGCTCGTACGGGGTCTGCGGGTCGCCGCCGGAGTAGAGGACGTGCATGCCGAGCGACCGGCCGGCGCGCATGACCGAGAGCAGGATCTCCCGCAGCTGCGGCTCCCGCCCGAACACCGCCTCCGGCCCGTCGACGCAGACCAGCAGGTCGGCGACCGGTTGCTGCTTCTTCTTGGCCTCCTGGCGCCGGCCGAGCTCCCCCGCCAGCGCGTCCGCCAGGCGCGGCAGGACCGCGTGGTCGGCCGGCGTGATCGTGTGCGCGACCTGCGGCGAGAACGACAACGGCTCGAAGACGCCGCTGCCGCCGCCGTCGATGAACAGGTACTGAAGGCGTTCGGTCGGGTGCGTGGCCATGAACCCGAGCAGCACGCTCCGCAGCTGCTCCGGCGAGCCGCGGTGGACGGCGCTGCCGATCCCGATCCGCAGGTGGACGGGCCACCCCCGGTCGTCGACCCCGGCCGCCGCCGTCAGGTCGTCGCGCTGCCACATGTCTTCGAGGTCGGCGTCGATCCCGTGCAACGCCAGGAAGTCCGTCGGCTCGCCGTGCAGCTGCGCGCGCAGCCGCGGCGGCAGGTCGGCCCATTTCCTGGCGGTGACCACGGTCTGCACTCCGCGCGCCGGTCCGAACGCCGCGATCCACTCGACGCTGCGGTCCAGTTCCGGGTCCTGCTCGAAGCACAACGCCCAGTCGTCGACCAGCAGCACCGCGCCCTTCGGCGCCCCGCGCTCGAACCAGTCCAGCAGGCTCCGGCACCCCGGCTGGTCGGCGGGGTCGAAGGTCGCCGAGACGGGCAGCGGGTCCGCGCCGCGCCCGATCCGGTAGACGGCCGTGTCCGGCGCTGCCTGCAGAGCCGCCGTCAACCGCTCCCTGGTGGCCTGCCCGGGACCGACGACGGCGAAGTTCCTGATCACCGCCCACATATACCAACAGCGGCGGGAGCACCGCTGCCCCCTTCGCTAATGTGGGCGCCGTGCCAGCCAAAGCCGTCGACCCGGCCGAGATGCGCGCCGCGGTGCAGGCCGTCCTCCCGTGGCTGCGCGGCGAGGCCGACCAGCCGGAACGCCCCGTGCTCGCCGCCGCCGTCCGCCTGAGCCTGCGCACCCTGGAGCAGATCGCGCCGGGCCGCAGCGTCGAGGTCCGCGTCCCGCCGTTCGCCGCCGTGCAGTGCGTCGAGGGCCCGCGCCACACCCGCGGAACGCCCCCGAACGTGGTGGAGACCGACCCGCGCACGTGGCTGGAGCTGGCGACCGGCGCACTGACGTGGCCGGACGCCCTGGACGGCGCTCGGGTCACCGCCTCCGGGACCCGGGCCGACCTGTCACCCCTGCTGCCGGTCGTGCGGTTCTAGAACCACGACCCGACGGTCTTGATCGCGCCGCCGACGCCCTCGACGACGTCGCGGCCCAGCTCGACCGCGTTGCCCACGGTGTCGACCACGACGTCACCGGCGTCGCTCGCGACCTCCTTGGTCGTGTCCCAGGCGTGCCCGGCCGCGTCACCCCAGTTGCCCCGCGAGATGTCGTCCACGACCTGACCGCCACCGCGCCAGACGTCCTCGCCGATGTCGACGACCTCCTTGCCGGTGTTGACGCCCCAGTCGATGACGGGCCCGATGCCGGGCAGGTCCGAGCCCGGCACCTCCCGCGGCGTCGGCGCGTCCTGCCACCGCTGCTCGGTGACCTGGCCGCCGTCGCCGTTGGCGATCCGCGCGATGTTCTGCAGCGACTCGGAACCCTTGTCGTAGTAGGACGAGTGCGCGTGCCCGATCCACGACTCCCCGGACGTGCCGAACGTCTTGGCGCCGAACGACGCGTCGTAGGGGCCGGTCGAGGACCCGTCCTCGGTGAACCAGTCGCCACTGGTGGCCTGGATGACGGGGTCGTGCTCGGTGCCGCCGACGTAGACGTGACCGGCCCCGGCCGTCAGCTGGTCCACGTTGGACGCACCGACACCGGGCGACCCGACGAACACGATGTCGTCGGCCTTGAGCCCGTTGTCCATGGCCGAGTACCCGACGACGGTGCTGCCGTAGCTGTGGCCGACGACCGTGACGTGAGCGTTGGGGTTCGCGACCCGGTAGCCCTCGACGTCCGCGGCGAGGATCGCCGCGCCCTCCCGCGCCTGCGCCGGGTCGTTGACCTGGCCGGGCAGGAACTCGGGCGCGTCGTAGCCGAGCCACTGGACGGCGGCGCCGTTCGGCCCCATCTCGGCGCTGAGGTTGGCGGCCTGGTCGAGCCCGAAGCTGCTGAGCTTGGACGTGGTTCCCGGCACCGTGACCGCGACGTTCTCGGCCGTGTCGGGGTTGCCGAAGGCGACGGCGATGGCGCCCTCCTTCGCGCCGGCCCCGTCGGGGCTCCAGGCGAGCACGTAGGCCTGCTTCGGGATGTCCCTCGCCATGGTGTCCGCTTCCACCAGGGCGGCGGCCGCGTCGGTCGAGTTCTTCGCCCGCCGGGACGCCTCGTCGTACTGCTGCATCAGCTGGGAGCCCTGCGGGTCGTTGCGCAGCGCGCGCTGCCCGTCCGCCGACTTCGGGTCGACGCCGAGCTCGGCGGCGCGGTCCGCCAGCCTCTGCTCCAGCTCGGACTTCTGCTGGGTGAACCGGGCGGCGTCCTGCTTGATCCGCTCGCGGTTCGCCTGGTCCAGCACCGGCGCCGGCAGCCCCCGGAGCTGGCCGAGCTCCTGGAACTTGGTCTTGAGCAGCGCGTCCTTCTCCGCCGGGCTGAGCTTGTTCCACCACTCGGCGACGGCCCTCGGGTCGGTCCCCGGCGGTGGCACCGGCGGCAGCGCACCGCCCGGTCCCGCGGCCGCGCGGCTCCAGCCGCTGTCCGACCGCGCCGAGTCCTCGAAGCCCGGCGGGATCTTGGCGAGCGCGCCGGCGTAGGACCGCAGGACGTTCTCGTAGCCGGACTTGACCCTGGTCAACGCGTCGTTCACCTGGGTGGCGAGGGTGCGGGTCTGCTGCTCGTCCATGCCGGGCGGGCGACCGCGCCACACGCCGATCGCCTGGTCAGCGGCACCGCGCATCTGGCCGTAGGCCCGCGCCGCGGCCTGGACGATGTCGACACCGGCGCCGAGCCGCTGCCCGGCCGCCCTGGCCGCGGTGGCGGACAGCTCGGCGCGCGACGTGAACTTCGAGGAGGCGTCGCCGACCCAGTTGCTCACCGCGGTCCGGCCGCCCTGGGCGACCGAGTCGCCGGCGCGGCCGACGGCGCTCATCGCACCGGTGATCGGGTCGGCGGCGGCAGCGATCCGACCGGCGTCCCCCGCGGCCAGCCTGCCGTACAGGCTCTCCGGATCCGGGTAGCTCACTGCCCGCCTCCCAGTCCCGCGAAGAGCTTCCTCAGCACGGCCTCGTGGTCCTCTTCCGTCCGCTGGTAGGCCTCGGCGTTCGACACGAGGCCCTCGGCGGCGTCGGTGAGCCACGCCGAACCGCGCCGCAGGTCCTGGGAGTGCGTGCCGACGAACTTCGCCAGCGCGTCGGCGAACTCGGCGGCGGCGTCGACCTCGCCCAGCGCCCCGGCGTCGAGTTTCAGCATCGAGATCATCTCGGCCGCTTCGCGCACCGCGTCGGAGCCGTTGCCGAACTCCTTCGACGCGTTGCGCAGCAGTTCGGGCTCAACGCCGAACATCGCCATCCGCCACCCCCATGGTTGGTCTCCGATCCATGCGACGCAGAAGCATCATGTCCGGTTCCCCGCTCATGGGGTGACTGTTTGGGGCACGATGTCGTTCATGGTGCAGACGGGGTGGACGGCCCAGCGGTGGACCGCTGTGTTCGTCGAGCAGGCGGAGATGTTCCGCAAGGCGGTGGCGGAGGCGGACCCGGCGTCCGAGGTGCCGACGCGCCCGGGGTGGACCGTGCAGGACCTCGTCGTGCACCTCGCACGCTTCCTGGAAACCTCCACCGACCACCTGCGCACCGGCAGCCGCACCCAGCTGCAGCCGCCTCCGCCGCCCGCCGGCCTGGCGCCGCTCGAGTACCTCGACTCGCAGCTGGCCGCGGCCGCCGAGATCCTCGCGGCCGTGCCCGGCAACCGCGCGGTGTGGACGTTCTCCCCGGCCGCCCCCGACCTCGCGTGGGTGTGGCACCGCCGCATCGCGCACGAGACCGTGCTGCGCCGCTTCGACGCGCAGACCGTGGTCCGGCAGGTCGCGGGCACCGACCCCGCTCTGTGCGCCGACGGCATCGACGAGGTGCTGACCACCATCGTCGCCGCCAAGACCGAGGGCGACGTGCCGAACATCGTCCCCGGCACGGCCGTCGTCCGCACGACCGACGTGCCCGAGTCGTGGCTGATCTCCCTGACCCCGGACGAGGCCCCCGAGGTCCGTGCGGCCGCCCCCGGCGAGGAGGGCGACGCGCAGGTGACCGGTGAGGCCGAGCTCGTCTACTTCTGGCTCTGGAACCGGATGAACCTCGACGAGATGACCGGCGACCGGCGCGTGCTGGACGTCCTGCAGGTCGGACGGGGGCACTGATGCGCAAGCTCGCCGCCGCCCTGCTGGGCTGCCTCGTCGTGGCCGGCTGCGCCTCCGACTGGCAGGCGCAGGTCACCTACCAGGTCGTCGAGGTCTACGACTACAAGATGGCCCCGAGCTCCGAACCGGAGAAGCGGGTCCGGCTGAAGCTGGCGGGCGAGGCGCCGAGCGGTGTGCTGTCGAAGGACTCCCTGGCCTCGCAGGGCGTGGCGCTCGCCGACATCAGCGGCGACGTCGCGGCCGGCGACTCGGTGACGTGCACGGCGAAGCAGCACACGTCCGGGGCGACGCAGACCAACGGGATCAAGACCGAGCTGAGCGGGTGCAGGAAGGCCTGAACCGGCGCTCCCGTGCGGCCGAAGGCATGAGCTTGGTCACCCCACCAGGGGTTCGAGGGGGGCCTACCACACCTCGCGCCACTTACACTTCGAGGTGCAGCCAGCCCCACTC